>CBFIHY010000021.1:11228-14110 GCA_965662315.1 Alphaproteobacteria bacterium | reverse complement strand
AATAACCGGCTGAAAACCGGTGCTCAATTAGCTGGAGAGAGACATGACATCCATTCTGCCAATCGTGACATTCATTGTCGTTATCATCGCCCTGAACATTTTTCAGTTCGGTCGTCCAGACTGAGTATAAGCACCCGCTTGCCCAAGGGGGCAAGCCCGGTGCGCTTTCTCCAAGCGAGGTGATTTGGCGTAGTCAAACCGCCGAGACGAAGTATAAGCACCCGCTTGTCCAAGGGGGCAAGCCCGGTGCGCTTCCGGACGGACAAGGCGCGCCAACGGTCGCTTCCCGTCCTCAGCCTTCAGGTTCGTCGGGGCGCTGCATCCAGTAAATAATGGCTGCGGCCGGCACCACCCATGCAATGCCGGTTATCAGATAATAAAAGAATTCGACAACCGCATGATCGGGGACGCTTGTGGTAACGGCGACGGTCATCACCAGAAGTGAGTAGAAAATTACCAGTACCAGCAACAGCACAAGGCCGATAAGCTTGCGCACACGCATTGGTAACCATGGTTTGTTAAACGGCTTTTTATCTGTTTCTGACATGCGCCTGATGTAGCACGCTGTCGCCCGGCGCTCTAGCGATGTTTGGTCGCAAGGCGCAAAGACGCGAGTTTGGATATACAGAGCGCATGAGTTCAAACACACAAAACCTGACGCCCTTTTCCGGCTCATCGGCCGGCCTGTCGGCTGATCGGCAAATCGCCATTTGGCTGTTTACCGTGGCCGGTTTTGTGATGCTGATGGTGCTGATTGGCGGCCTGACACGGCTAACCGATAGCGGCCTGTCGATTACCGAATGGGCGCCGATACGCGGTGCGCTGCCGCCCTTCACCCATGCTGATTGGCTGGTGGAGTTTGAGAAATATAAGCAAATCCCCGAATATCAATTGGTCAATCTGGGCATGAGCTTGGCTGAGTTTAAGTTTATTTATTGGTGGGAGTGGGGGCATCGCTTCCTCGGTCGTATTGTCGGGCTGGTCTTCTTCATTCCGTTTGTTGTCTTTCTGCTGCAAAAGAAAATCACCCGCGCACAATTACTGCCTTTGCTTGGGCTGTTTGCACTGGGTGGGCTGCAGGGCTTTATGGGCTGGTATATGGTCGCCAGTGGCCTGACAGAGCGGGTCGATGTCAGCCAATATCGCCTCGCCATGCACCTTGGATTGGCGCTGATTATTTTTGCTTGCAGCCTTTGGTTGGCGCTTAGCTATTGGCGCGGCAATGCCGGGCAGGGCAGTTTTGCCCGCCATTCAAAATGGGCGGCATTTATCGTTTTCGCGGTGCTGATGCAATCGCTAATGGGGGCGCTGGTAGCGGGTATTGATGCCGGTAAAACCTATACGGATTGGCCGCTTATGGATGGCGATTTCATTCCGTCAGGGCTGTTTGCGCAGCAACCGTTCTGGCTCAATTTCTTTGAAAATCACCTGACCGTGCAATTCGACCACCGGATGATTGCCTATGCGCTTAGCGGGCTGATTGGCTGGCATATTTACCGCGTATTGCGCGCCAAGCCTGATGAGATTAAGGGCGATGCGGCGGCATTGTCGGCCAAATTGTCTGCCAAATGGCTGGGCGGAGCACTGGCGTTGCAAATCGTGTTGGGCATTAGCGCGCTGATGTTGGCCGTGCCGATATGGCTGGGCGCGGCGCACCAGCTTGGCGCGGTCGCATTGCTGGCGATTGCCGTCACGCATTTGCATATTCTTTACAAACAAGCGGCTTAATATCGCCTTATCATTAGCTTAGTATGCGGTAGATAATTACCAAATTTACAAGCTATTGTTTTTAATGGATATTTATAGTCATTTAGGCGTTGCAATGTGCCTGTGGGCGGCTTACAACTCCGCCCATACCCGTTTGGGGCATTTTAGGACGAGACAGATGAAAACATATTCTGCAAAACCGGACGATATTGAGAAGAAGTGGATTCTCATTGACGCTGAAAATATGGTTGTCGGGCGTTTGGCCGCAATCATCGCAACCCGTTTGCGCGGCAAGCATTTGCCGACGTTCACCCCGCATATGGATTGCGGCGACCATGTCGTTGTTATCAATGCCGATAAGGTGAAATTTACCGGCAAGAAAATGGCCGACAAAAAATATTATCGCCATACCGGTTATCCGGGCGGCCTTAAGGAAACCACGCCTGAAAAAATTATCGAAGGCAAATTTCCTGAGCGCGTTGTTGAAATGGCTGTTAAGCGCATGTTGCCGCGTGGCCCGCTGGCCCGTCAGCAATTGAGCAATTTGAAAGTTTATGCCGGTAGCGAGCATCCGCACGAGGCGCAATCGCCTGAGACTTTGGATGTTGCGGCAATGAACAGCAAGAATGTGAGGGCATAAAATGTCTGAGACGACTGAAACAACACTGGAAAATCTTGATACGGCGCTTGATGCCGCATCGACCGGCGAAGCTGCTGTCGTGGACGCGCCTGAAGCGCCTGCCACGCCGACTGAGCCGAAAATTGACGAGCAGGGCCGTTCCTATGCCACCGGTAAGCGTAAAAACGCCATTGCCCGTGTATGGATTAAGCCGGGCAGCGGTGTCATCACCGTCAACGGTAAGGAAGAAGAGAAGTTCTTCGCCCGTCCGGTTCTGCGGATGATTTTGCGCCAGCCTTTGGTGGCTGCCGAGCGCAATGGCCAGTTTGACGTTGTGGCAACGGTTAGCGGCGGTGGCCTGTCGGGCCAAGCCGGTGCGGTGCGCCACGGCCTGTCAAAAGCGCTGACCTATTATGAGCCGGGCTTGCGCCCAGTGCTGAAAAAAGGCGGCTTCCTGACCCGTGATAGCCGTGTCGTTGAGCGTAAGAAATACGGTCGTGCGAAAGCGCGTCGTAGCTTCCAGTTCTCGAAACGTTAAGCCAAGGCTTTTTCGACT
>CBFIHY010000021.1:0-11129 GCA_965662315.1 Alphaproteobacteria bacterium | reverse complement strand
TAAAGAAAAAGGGGCTTTTTGGCCCCTTTTTTGTTATGAACAATTAGAGATTCTGTTGGGGATTCGCAGAAGGATTCAAAGAGGGATTCGATGTCAGAAGATATACAAGGCACCAGCATCACCATTACGGAAATCATGGATTTCCTGCCGCACCGCTACCCGTTTCTATTGGTTGACCGTGTGGTTGAAATGGATGGCGAGAAGTCCGGTGTTGGGATTAAAAACGTAACCGCGTCTGAGCCATGGTTTACCGGTCATTTTCCGGATAATCCGGTTTTTCCGGGTGTGCTGATTATTGAGGCAATCGCTCAGGTTTCTGCCATTTTGGTGCTGCAAAACGCCAAGGATAGCGGCAGCCCGATTGAGACCAAGCTGATTTACTTCATGACGGTCGATAAAGTGCGCTTCCGTCATCCGGTAACGCCGGGCGACCAAATGCGCATTCAGGTGACGCAAATTCGCCGTCGCGGCATGGCCTATAAATTTAAGGGCGAGGTTTTCGTCGATGGTCAATTAATGGCCGAGGGAGAAATCATGGCGGTCAACCATGATCCCGAAGCCTAAACAAGACGCATAAGAGGATAAAATGAGCGCAAGCAAGATAAAGGTCGGCATTATCGGCGCGTCGGGATATACCGGCGCCGATGCCGTGCGCTTGCTTGCTGCCCATCCGCAGGCAGAAATTGCATTGCTGACCGGCAATGCGCATGCCGGCAAACAATTGGCTGAAATTTATCCGCAATTTGGCGCGCTTAATGTGCCGAAATTGGTGAAGGCCGAAGAAGCCGACTGGAACGGCATTGATGTGGCGATTTGCGGATTGCCGCATTCGACCGCGCAAGATGTGATTGCCAATGTTCCAGACAGCGTGAAAATTATCGATATGTCGGCTGATTTTCGGCTGCGTGACGCCGCCACTTATGCCGAATGGTATGGCCGCAGCCATGACAATGCAGCTTTGCTGGCCGAGGCGGTGTATGGGCTGAGCGAACATTATGCCGATGAGATTAAACAGGCGCGGCTGGTTGCGTGCCCGGGCTGCTATCCGACCGCTGTTTTGACGGCTATCTTGCCTTTGGTCTCAGCCGGTCTTCTGCAAACCGATGATTTGATTATCGATGCCAAATCCGGCGTCACCGGTGCCGGTCGCAGTTTGAAAGAGCAGAATTTGTTTTCCGAAGTGGCCGAAGGCATGAATGCTTATGGGGTCGCTGCGCACAGACATGCGCCGGAAATTGAGCAGGAAATTGCGAAAGCGGCAGGACTTGATGATATGCGGGTTAATTTCACCCCGCATTTAGTGCCGATGAACCGCGGTGAATATGTGTCGATTTATGCGCGGGCCAATGGCGCGCGCGCGGCAGATTTAAAAGCGGCATGGCAAGAATTTTATGCCGATAAGCCGTTTGTGCGGGTGGTTGATGAAGTGCCGGCGACGCGGCATGTGCGCGGTTCGAATTATTGTTTGCTGGCGGCTTTTGATGACCGGATTGACGGGCGGGTAATTTTATTCTCGACCTTGGATAATCTGGTAAAAGGGTCAAGCGGTCAGGCGGTTCAGAATATGAATTTAATGTTTGGATTGGACGAGGCGGCAGGGTTGGCTCAGCAGCCGCTTTATCCCTAGGGAAAAGCCTTGTTCGTGCCGCATTTAAACGGCACAAAGGCCTGAACAGAGACAAAGACAGAGACAGAGACGAAAGCCAGTTAGGTACGGAAGAGAGATGGACCAGGATTTTACCCGCATTCAACGTTTGCCACCTTATGTGTTTGAGCGCGTCAATAAGCTGAAAGCGCAGGCACGGGCAGACGGTAAAGATATTATCGATTTCGGTATGGGCAATCCTGACCTGCCGACACCGGAGCATATTGTCGAAAAGCTGGTTGAAACCGTGCGTAATCCGCGCACCCATCGCTATTCCGCCTCTAAGGGTATTCCCGGCCTTCGCAAAGCGCAGGCGCGTTATTATGAACGTCGTTTCGGCGTCAAACTGAACCCTGATACGGAAGTCATTGCGACGCTCGGCTCGAAAGAGGGCTTTGCCAATATGGCACAAGCCATCACCAATCCGGGTGATGTTATTCTGGTGCCCAATCCGACCTATCCAATTCATGCTTTCGGTTTCATTATTTCCGGCGCCACCATTAATCATTTGCCCAATCATCCGGGCACTGATTTTTTTAAGGTGCTGGATGATGCCGTGGCCAATTCGCATCCCAAGCCGAAAGCCTTGGTGTTGAATTATCCGGGCAATCCGACAGCGGAAGTTGTCGACCTTGATTTTTATAAAGAAATTGTCGCCTACGCCAAAAAGCACGACATAATTTTGCTGTCTGATTTGGCCTATGCGGAAATTTATTATGATGAAGACAATCCGCCGCCATCGATTTTGCAGATTGATGGCGCGAAAGACATTGCGGTTGAATTTACCTCGCTGTCGAAAACTTTCTCCATGCCCGGTTGGCGCATGGGATTTGCGGTCGGTAATGAGCGGCTGATTGGTGCATTGACGCGGATTAAATCTTACCTCGATTATGGTGCGTTCACCCCCATTCAAGTGGCGGCGGCGGCGGCGTTGGACAGTCCGGAAGAAATCATTCGTGACATTCGCGCGGTTTATAAAGAGCGCCGCGATGTGCTGATTGATGTGTTTCACCGTGCCGGTTGGAATGTGCCTTCACCGCCCGCCACCATGTTTGCATGGGCGCGTATTCCGGCGCCATTTGCCGAGATGAAATCGCTTGAGTTCAGTGAATTGCTCCTGAAAGAAGCTGATGTGGCGGTATCGCCGGGCATTGGCTTTGGCGAATATGGCGATGATTATGTGCGCCTCGCATTGGTTGAGAATGAGCAACGCATCCGCCAGGCCGGACGCAGTCTGAAGCGCTTTATGGATGCGCATATCGAAAAGAAGAAAACCGCATGAGCGATAAAATGCGTATCGGACTGGCCGGTCTTGGAACGGTTGGCGCGGTCGTTGCAGCGCGACTATTGCAAGGTGCCGTGCCAAACGCCGAACTGGTGGCCGTATCGGCGCGCGACCCGAAGAAAGATCGTGGCATTGATTTAAGCACTGTGAGTTTTGTCGAAAGCCCAATGCATCTGGTGGAACATGACAGCGTTGATGTGGTGGTAGAGCTTATCGGCGGCGAGGGCGGCATTGCCCTGGAAATTGTGCAAGCTGCGTTAAAAGCCGGAAAGCCGGTTGTTACCGCCAATAAGGCGATGCTGGCTGCGCATGCTGCGCCGCTATCTGATTTATCGGTTGGCGGCAATGTGCCCTTGGCTTTTGAGGCGGCCGTTGCAGGCGGCATTCCGGTCATTAAGACGTTGCGTGAGGGATTGGCCGGAAATGATATTTCGCAGCTATGCGGTATTTTAAACGGCACGTGCAATTATATTTTGAGCCGCATGGAAGCCGCATCACTGAGTTTCGAAGCAGCCTTGAAAGAAGCGCAAGAGCTGGGCTTTGCAGAAGCCGACCCGACGCTTGATGTAAGCGGTATGGATGCCGGACAAAAGCTGGCCATATTGTCGGCACTGGCTTATGGCGTTGCGCCTGATATGGATAATATCTCTATCACCGGCATTGAAGCGGTGACGGCGGCCGATATCGCCTTTGCCGCAGAATTTGACAGCGTCATTCGGCTGGTCGGTACGGCTGAACGCAACGGCGCTGAAACGAATGGCGGCGTGTATCATAGCGTCGAGCCGGTTTTGGTGAAGAAGTCACAAGCATTGGCGCAAGTGACCAATGAATTAAATGCCGTCAGTATCAATGCCGAACCGCTTGGCAATGTTATGTTGCAAGGCCCGGGGGCAGGTGGCGGCGCGACCGCCTCTGCCGTATTGGCGGATATTGCCGATATTACGGCAGGCTTTGGCCGGCCATTATTTGCGCAAGCCGTGTCAGCGATGACAGAATCGGCTTCGCAAAATGCACCGCCGAGCGAGTTTTACATTCGTTTGGCACTGGCTGATAAGCCGGGCAGCATGGCTAAGGCGACCCAAATACTGGCAGAAAACGGCGTTTCTATAGAAGAAGTTGTGCAAAGGTCATCAGAAGCAGGTGACAGTCATTTGCCGGTGGTTTTTATTACCCATCAAACGGAGAGGTCAGCTTTAAATGCCGCTTTGGCAGCCTTGGCTGAACAATCTGAAATTTGTAGCGCAGTGCTGGCTTTGCCGGTGTTTGCTGAGCAGCAGTAGGAGAGCGTAATGGCATCGAAGAAAATCGACCGCGTCTTAACAATGGAATTGGCTCGGGTTACCGAGCGGGCTGCTGTCGCTGCCTCAACCCTTATCGGACGCGGTGATGAGAAAGCTGCCGACCAAGCAGCGGTTGACGCTATGCGCCGCGAGCTTAATGCGCTGGATATTGACGGCGAAGTGGTTATCGGTGAAGGCGAGCGCGACGAAGCGCCGATGCTTTATATCGGCGAGAAAGTCGGCACCGGCAAAGGCCCAAAAGTCGATATCGCACTGGACCCGCTGGAAGGCACAACACTGACCGCTAAGGGCATGCCGAATGCGCTGGCTGTGGTGGCAATGGCCGAAGGCGGCAGTCTGTTGAACGCACCGGATGTGTATATGGAAAAGATTGCCATTGGCGGCGGTTATCCGGCCGGGCTGGTCGATTTGGACGCTGCACCGGCTGACAATGTCAAAGCCTTGGCGAAAGCCAAAGGTGTTGGTGTTGAATTGGTCAATGTTTGTATTCTTGACCGCCCGCGCCATGCTGAAATTATCGCCAATGTGCGCGAAGCAGGGGCACGTGTAACGTTGATTTCTGATGGTGATATTGCCGGCGTTATTCATTGCACCGATCCGGCCACCGGCATTGATATGTATATCGGCACCGGCGGTGCGCCTGAAGGCGTGCTGGCTGCGGCGGCCTTGCGCTGCACAGGCGGCCAAATGCAGGGGCGTTTGGTGACCAATGATGAAGGCCAAAAAGAACGCGCTGCCAAAATGGGCATTAAAGATTTCGCCAAAAAATATGAGGCGGAAGAAATGGCAAGCGGCGACGTTGTATTGTCTGCAACCGGCGTCACATCGGGCACAATGTTGTCCGGCATTGACCGTCGCGGCGGCGAGATTTGGACCGACACGCTGCTGATGCGCTCATCTACCGGCACAATTCGCTGGATTAAAGCGCGTCACAGCCATATGGAAAAATTCCACATTGATGACTGAGCCAACTGACCGCGCTGCGCTGGGGGTATCCCGATCGGCAGCGGGGCAGTTTTGGCTCATGCATGACTCTGATGACCGGCACGTTTTGGCGTTGTCGCAGCGTCTTGGCTTGCCGGATTTGTTGTGCCGCATGCTGGCCAAGCGCGGCATAAATGCCGAGCAAGCCGGCTCTTATCTTGAGCCGAAATTACGCGACTTATTGATCGACCCGTCATTACTGACCGATATGGACAAAGCGTCGGAGCGTCTGGCTGATGCGATAGAGAATGACGAGAAAGTTGCTGTTTTCGGCGATTATGACGTCGATGGCGCGACGTCTTCGGCGCTTCTTATTCGCTATTGGCGAGCCTGTGGGCGCGATATGCGGGCGTATATTCCCGACCGCCAAAAAGAGGGCTATGGCCCGAATGAGGCAGCTTTTCAGACCCTTTATGATGAAGGCTTTGAGCTGGTGGTAACCGTTGATTGTGGCACCATGGCGCATGATGTGCTGGCTGCGGCCAAAGCGCGTGGGCAGCAGGTCATTGTCGCTGATCATCACCAAACCGGAGGCGGTTTGCCGGAGTGTTTCGCGCTGATAAATCCGCGCCGCGCTGATGATGATAGCGGGCTTGGACATTTGGCGGCGGTCGGCGTCACTTTCATGCTGCTGGTCGGTCTCAATCGATGTTTGCGTCAACGCGGGTTTTTTGAAACTGGTGATGAACCGGATTTAACGCAATTACTGGATTTGGTGGCATTGGGCACGGTTTGTGATGTGGTGCCGCTCGAAGGGGTTAACCGGGCATTTGTAAAACAAGGTCTGGCGGTGATGCAGCAGGGCCGCAATATCGGCGTGCAAGCGCTTGGCAAGGTGGCGCGCGCGGAAGGCACGTGGGGCACCTATCAACTTGGTTTTCAATTAGGGCCGCGGGTTAATGCCGGTGGGCGTGTCGGGCAGGCTGAAATCGGCACGCGGCTATTATCAACCGAAAGCACCGAAGAAGCGGCCGGATTGGCGGCGCGGCTGGACGATTTTAACACTGAGCGGCGCGCCATTGAAGCCGATGTGCAGGATGCGGCAACCCGCAACATCGAGGCGATGCTGCAATCGGGCAATGCATTGCCGCCGTATATTTTGCAAGCGCAGGAGGGCTGGCATCCGGGCGTTATCGGCATTGTCGCCGGACGGATGAAAGATAAATATCACCGCCCGACATTCATTATCGCGCTGGATGAGAACGGTATCGGCAAAGGCTCGGCTCGCTCAATCAGTTCGATTGATATCGGGCAATTGGTCGCCGGTGCGGTTGACCGCAAGATAATTGAGGCCGGTGGCGGCCATGCAATGGCGGCGGGTGTAACGCTGCATCAACAGCAAATTCCGGCGTTTGAGGCCTATCTGGCTGAGCAATTGGGCGATATGGCGATAGACGGGCCGCGCTATTTGCGCCTTGATGCAACGCTGACGCCGCAAGCGGCATCGCGCGAATTATGGGAAAGCTTACAGAAGGTTGGCCCGTTTGGTGCCGGTAATCCTGAACCGCGTGTGGTCTTGCCCGCGGTCAATATTATTAAGCCGTCAGTTGTCGGTGATGGGCATGTGCGCTGCATTTTGTCCGGGCAGGGCGGCGGTCGCTTAAAAGCCATGGCCTTTGCCTCAGTGCCGGAAGATGTGCGGACGCTGATACAAACCACGCGGGGGCCTTTGCATATTGCCGGTTTTCTGCGGGCGGATGACTGGAATGGGCGGCGCGACGTGCAGTTTATGGTGCATGATGCCGCACCTGCATAATGGCCTCGCGCAGAGGCTTGAAATAGCTGGCGATTAACGATATATCATCATCCACCAAGCCAATGGAGCGCCCTTCGTCTATCGGTTAGGACGCCAGGTTTTCAACCTGGAAAGAGGGGTTCGATTCCCCTAGGGCGTACCATGGCTGGTTGTTTCTCTAGAAAATAACAATCGCTACTGCGCTGTTTGATAAACAGTGTCGTCGCCTTTCCAAACCACTTTGATAAATTGGTCGCGGCCTGACCGCAGCCGGTAATATTTATATTTCGTCGCCGATTTTTTGTAATAATCCTGATGATAATCTTCAGCCGGATAAAACGCGCCGGCCTTGGCGACTTCAGTGGCAATCGGGCGGTCGAATTTTCCTGACGCTTGCAGCGCCGCAACCGCACCTTCGGCCAGTCTCTTTTGTTCGGCATCGGCATAATAAATCGCACTGCCATAATGGCGGCCCCTGTCGACAAAGCTGCCCTTGGCGTCTGATGGGTCGTGCATGCGCCAGAAAGCGCTGAGCAATTGCTGATAGCTGACCTTGCTGTCGTCATAAGGCACTTTCACCACTTCACGATGCGTTGTGCGGCCATAAGCGACGTCTCGATAGGACGGGTTAACTTCGGTGCCGCCCATAAAGCCGGAAATGACGTCACCGACACCATCCATTTTTTCAAAATCCGCTTCCGTGCACCAAAAGCAGCCACCGGCGAAATAGGCCAGCTTATCGGCCGCATGAGCCTGACCGATGACAGGCCCTATCGGGGCTAAAGTGAGAGTGAAAGCGAGGGCGAATAACAGGTGTTTCATGGGAGGACCTTTCTTCTGCCGTTTATATCTAAATGGCGAATATGGCTATTTCTTGACTGGCGGCCTGATGGCTTCGGGAGCCGTATATGTCGGCACCCATTGGCGCGCCTTTTGTTTGCCAAGCAGCCAGCTATCCTCACTCATTGAGGTTTTTAAATTATTAATCGACGCGGTCGCCAAAGGCGGTGCACCAAGGTTCAGACGTGTCGGATTGGTCAAATAAAGATGCGCCCAAACCGCGCCGTCAATGTCGCGCTGCGTTGGCCCTAAATCAGCCGCATAAAGCGACACCATTAAGGCTTGCGCTTCAAACGCGCCGGAATTGGCGGCTGTGTTTATCCAGCTAAGGCCGGTTTGATAATCGGTATTATCGATGAGCGCGGCACGCGACGGGGCGTCGCCGCCTTGCGGGTTTAATCCGGCCAGTTGCAAATGACATTCGCCCAATGCGGTTTGCGCATCCTCATAACCGACCCCTAATTGCGCAAGCGGCGTCAGTTTGCTAATCGCCTCGCGGCAATTGCCTTGATGCTTTAAAATAAACCCATCCCAATAGGGGGCTGAGCGCCGCTTTTCTTCGGCTTGGCGACGCCGCACATTCTCACCGGGCGTTTCAATGCGTGACTGGGCAATGGCAATATCAGTTGATAGCCACAACGCTAAAGCCGAAATAATGAGGCGACGGCCTACCAATGGCCGATATTCTCCATAGATGCCCATGGCTCTTGCGCGGGCAGCGGTGAACCGGCCTGCAGCAACTCAATCGATACATTATCCGGCGAGCGGACAAAAGCCATCCGGCCATCGCGTGGCGGGCGGTTAATGGTAATGCCGGCATCAGATAATTTTTGGCAGGTGGCGTAAATATCTTCGACTTGATAGGCCAGATGACCGAAATTGCGGCCTTCATCCAAATCTTCTGCATCCCAATTATGGGTCAGTTCAATTTGGGCGTCCGGTTGTCCGGGCGGGGCAAGGAAAACCAGCGTGAAACGGCCTTCTTCAACATCAAAGCGACCCATATTTTCCAGCCCCAAATGGGTGCAGAAAAATTCCAATGTGGCGTCCAAATCAGATACCCGTATCATTGTGTGTAGATATTTCATGACGTCTCCCCAAAAATTCCTCTGTTAATGTAGCAAACCGGAACAAAAATATGGTTTTCTTTTCAAACTCGCGCTTAATATAGCCTGAAAGAGAGCCTCATGTTTAGCGATATTGAATTCAAATCACAAAACGCATCTTGCCGCGGCCGCTTGTATAAGCCAAGCGAAGCGAAAACCAATGGCGCGGGCATTGTCATTGCGCATGGCCTATGCGGCACAATGGATAGCGGCCTGTTTGAATATGCCGAGGCATTTGCCAAAGCGGGTTTTCATGCCTTGGTGTTTGACTATCGCGGCTTTGGTATCAGCGATGGCAAACCGCGCCAGCTTGTCTCCGTGCCAAAGCAACGCGCGGATTGGAAAGCGGCAATCAGCTTTTTGCGCTCCAATGATGGTGTCGATGCCGACCGCATCGGCTTATGGGGCATCTCGTTTTCCGGCGGTCATGTCATTCATTTATCGCATATCGACGCACGTATTCGCGCTGTCGTTTCGCAAGTGCCGGCCATTGACCCGGTTTTAGCGGCCAATGTCGGTAATTATCAACGCGGCACAGAAGCCTCAATGGAACTGCAAGGGCAAATATTGGCGCGGTTAAAATCGCGTTGGTTCGGCAAGCCTGCTGAAATGTTGAAAGTCGCGCCCGATGGCAAAAATGGCGCAGCGGTGCTTGGCTCCAAAGAGGCACTAGTCTATCCAAAGATTGCCGGCCCAAGCTGGCGCAATGAATTGCATCCTGACAGTTTCCTCAAAGGCAAGTTTGAAGAAAACAATGCCTCGCTGCTGACCGATGATTTAACCACGCCGATTTTGCTGCAAATGGGTGAAAAAGACCGCGTCGTGTCGAATGAAGCGATACGTAATTTTGCCCGTCGTTGTGGGCCGCTGGCGACTTTGTCTTGTTATGATGGTGACCATTTCACCTTGCTGCATCATAAAGCCAAGCGCAAAAAAGCGATTAATGAAGCAGCGCAATTTTATGCCAACCATTTGATTTCATAAGCGAAGCATGATGAGCCAGACGTTGCGTGAATGGGTTGATGAAGCCGAAAATGTAGTGGTTTTTACCGGTGCCGGTATGAGCACGGATAGCGGTATCCCCGATTTCAGAAGTCCGGGCGGTGTATGGACGCGCATGCCGCCGATCATGTTTCAAGATTTCATTGCCAGTGAAGATAATCGTATCGAGGCATGGCGGCGCAAATTTGCCATGTCCGATGAGCTGGGTGAGCCGAAGCCGAATGAAGGGCATATGGTGATTTCGCGGCTGGTGGCGGAAGGCAAAGTCAGTGCCGTCATCACGCAAAATATCGACAATTTGCATCAAGATAGCGGCATTGCTGACGAGAAGATTATCGAGCTGCATGGCAATGGCTCTTATGCGGTGTGCCTCGATTGTGATTTGCGTCATGAGATGGATGATATTCGTAAAGCCTTTGAAGGCGGCAATATGAGTGCTGCGCCGGGCTGTCAGAATTGCGGCGGCATGGTGAAGTCAGCGACCATTTCATTCGGCCAGTCTATGCCGGAAGCGCAAATGAAACGCGCCGAGGTGGCAACGCTGAGTTGCGATTTGTTCATTGCTATCGGTTCCTCGCTGCAAGTATTTCCCGCCGCCGGTTTCCCCGTGCTGGCACGCCATAATGGGGCGCGTTTGGTTATCATTAATCGCGACCCGACAGAAATTGATGACACCGCCTCTTTGGTTATTAACGAAGAAATAACCCCGACTCTGCAATCCTTGGTTCAGCTTGATAGCTAAAGGAAATTTCTGATTTGTCCCCAGTGTTACGGGGCTTGTTAGTCTTGCCTCAGGTTGCAAAGCCAGTTTTGGGTTTCCAAAATCTGGTTTTGTGTTAGCCTTACAAAAGTAAAGCGTAGACCTGAACAACAAGAAGAAGTAGGGGTTTAGCAATGTCTTCAGTAGATGCCACAGAAAATGTGGTCAGCGAAGCCGTAACAATTGAGGGTACCGTTAAATGGTTTGATCCTGTTAAAGGGTACGGTTTTATTTTGCCGGATGATGGCGGCGTTGATGTGCTGGTTCATCATTCGACTTTGCGTCGCGGCGGCCATGATATTTTATATCCGCAGGCGCGTATCAAATGCACTATTATTCAGCGACAGCAGGGATATCAGGCGGATAAAATTATTGCCGTCGATAATTCTGATGCGGTGATGCCGGTCGGCAGTCCGCGACCGACCTCCATGCTGGCAAATATCACCGATATTTCGGATTTCCAGCAAGCCG
>CBFIHY010000020.1:0-14369 GCA_965662315.1 Alphaproteobacteria bacterium | reverse complement strand
AGCAGGTCGCGATTAATGGTTTTCACTTGCCCCAATCGCAGAGCCGCCGCTTGAACGGTCAAAAATTCAAATACCACACGCTCGGTAATGCTTTTAAATTTCATCAATTCATCGGCCGGTGCCGATAATACGGCGGAAATATCGCCGAAATGTTGAATTAACTCGCGGGCAATTTCTTTCACATCGCGGCGCGGAATGGCGCGAAATAAAACCAGCTCCAATAATTCATGGTCAGCCAGAGATTTTGGCCCGGCCCGCTGCAATCGCTTGCGCAGCCGAGCGCGGTGTCCGGCGCGAGGGTTTGGGGTTTTGACGGCAGGTATTTTTTGTTGTTTTTCCTGCAAGGTCGTTCTCCTTATCCGGAAGGCGTTTTATGCGGCGTATCATCGCCATTCAGTGATTTGGTAAAGATCTCATAGCCATTGGCAGTGACGCCGACAGAATGTTCATATTGCGCCGATAAGGTGCGGTCGCGGGTCACTGCCGTCCAACCGTCACCGAGAATTTTCACCGCCGGCTTGCCGAGATTGAGCATTGGCTCGATGGTAAAGAACATGCCTTCGCGCAAAGTCAGCCCTTCGCCCGGCCGCCCATAATGCAGAATATTCGGCGTGTCATGAAAAATTCGTCCCAGACCATGGCCGCAAAAATCGCGGACAATGGCCAATCTTTGCACTTCGGCAAAAGACTGAATGGCATAACCGATATCGCCCAATGTCGCGCCCGGCTTAACCGCGGCAATGCCCTGCATCAATGCGTCATAGGTTGCATCCATCAGCCTTTGCGCTTTCACCGAGGTTTTGCCCAGCGCATACATGCGACTATGGTCGCCGTGCCAGCCTTCATAAAACAGCGTGACATCGACGTTCATAATATCGCCTTCGCGCAGTAATTTTTCGCCCGGAATGCCGTGGCAGACCACATGATTGATGGACGTGCAGATGGATTTGGTGAAACCGCGATAATTAAGCGGTGCCGGCACAGCCCCTAAATCGCGAATAATTTCGACCGCTTTTTGGTCAAGAAAATCTGTTGAGACGCCGGGTTTTACGAATTCGCCAAGCAAGTCCAGCGTTTGCGCAGCCATACGGCCAACATGACGCATGCCGTCAAAATCCGCTTCACTGTGGATTTTAATCTGGCCGGTGTTTTTCAAAGGCGCGAGGCTGGCGTCAATAAAGTTCATTTTTGTCTCCGACCTGTTCATTACCACAATGGCTGGTCTGCTGTCGATAATCGGCCTGTTTATAACCATTGCTTGTCATCTGTCTGTGTAACGCTAAATTGCGCCGCAGAAGAGGAAATTCAATGTCAGACGCAAAACAAATTACCGCTGCCATGTTAATCATCGGCAATGAGGTCTTATCGGGCCGCACCCAAGATAAAAATCTCGCTTTTGTCGGCAATGCGCTGGGCGAAATCGGCATTGATATGAAAGAAGTGCGCATCGTGCCCGATGAAGAAGATGAGATTATCGGCGCGGTGAATGCGTTGCGAGAAAAATATACTTATGTGTTCACCTCGGGCGGCATTGGCCCGACCCATGATGATATTACCGCAGACTGCATTGCCAATGCGTTTGGCGTGAAGTTGGAAATGCACAAGTTGGCGACGCAATTGCTGGAAGCGCATTATGAAGCGCAAGGCATTGAATTTAACGCGGCGCGCGCCCGCATGGCGCGTATTCCTGAAGGGGCATCGCTGATTGATAATCCGGTATCGACCGCGCCGGGCTTTCGCATTGGCAATGTGCATGTGATGGCCGGTGTGCCGAAAATCATGCAAGCGATGATGGAAAATATTCTGCCGACGCTGGAAGGTGGCGAAAAATTATCGTCCGTGACCATTACCGCGCAAGTGCCGGAAGGCTCGATTGCGGCGGCAATGGAAGCGCTGCAAGGCGCGCATCCGGAAGTCAATATCGGCCTGTATCCGTTTTACGGTGCCGATGGCGCCGGGGTCAGCGTGGTGGCGCGCGGGCGCGACCTTGACGCCTTGGCGACGGTGGAAGCGGCGGTAAAGCAGCAATTTACCGATATGGGCATGCCATTGATTGAACGCCCGAAACCGGCGGAATTTTTGAAGGGCTGAAACCTAACAAATTTTTTAGTTTTGTTTTGCCGTGAAAATGCGCACAGTGAACGCATCAATTAGGGAGGTTCTTATGAAAAAGACAGTTTCTGCACTGGCCGTGGCCGCAATGTTCGCAATGCCGAATGTAGCCGTAGCTCTGGATTCAAGCTTTGACGCAATGTCAAAATCCGGCAACCATAAATTCTACGTATGGTGCACAGGTAAAGCTGACTATTCAGCAACACAAGCCGGTGACAACGCTAAAGCCGCTCAAGCAGCTCTTGCTTCTAAAGCAGGCAGCAAGTGCTGGCCGGTATGGCAAGGCATGGAAAACTAGAACCTAGAAATAGGGGTTTTTTAGCCTAGTTATCTAAGCGGTGGCCCGTCGGGCCGCCGCTTTTTTTATGATGCAACCGGTGAGGTGGAAATGAAAATGTCGGCATTGGCAACTCTGGCTTTAATTATCGGATTGGGTGTCGTGCTATCGGCCTGCAGCCGCGGTGTCGGCAATCCGCTGGGCGGCGATGCGCCTTATCACCACCTCGAAAACGGTTTTCGCAATCCACCGGATAGCCCGCGCCGTGGTGTGCCGGTGTCGCGACGCCTGCAGTTTCTGTTTCAAGCGGTTTGGAAAAATATCACCGACTCGGCCCCCGATATTCCGGATAATCACGCGGTAGACCGCGACGAAGCAAAAGCCGCTTTGGCGGCGATGGGTGATGCAGATTTTGTCAGCTGGATTGGCCATGCAACGTTTTTGGTGCGCTTGGACGGTGTCACGGTGCTGACCGATCCGGTATTCTCGCGTCGCGCCAGCCCGATGTCATTTGCCGGACCGGCGCGGCTATTGCCACCCGGCTTGCTGATTGAAGATTTGCCGCCGATAGATGTGGTGGTTATCAGCCATGCGCATTATGACCATCTCGATACGGCGACGCTCGATAAGCTGCCGAATAAGCAGAACATAACGGCGATTGTGCCGCTCGGTCTGGGCAAGTTTTTTGATGGCTATGGCACGGTCCACGAGGTTGATTGGTATGATGAGGTGAAGTTGCCTTCCGCCAATGGCAAGCAAGACGGCTTTAAGCTGACTGCCTATCCGGCCGTGCATTGGTCCAACCGCTCGCCCTTTGACGTCAATCGCACCTTATGGATGTCTTATGGCTTTTCTGCCGGCGGCCATTCGGTGTTTCATACCGGTGATACTGAAACCCATCCCAGCCTGTTTGCCGATATTGGCGCGCATATGACCGCCCATCATGGCGGCTGCGACCTTGGTCTGATGAGTGTCGGGGCTTATGCGCCGCGTGACTTTATGCGTGGCGCGCATATGGACCCTGAAGGCGGGGTTGATATGGGGCGTGATGTCGGTTGCAAACGCATGGTGCCGATGCATTGGGGCACGTTTATTTTATCATTTGAGCCGTTTGATGAGCCGCGTCAGCGTTTTGTTGAGGCGGCAGGCAATCAATCGCTTGTGATGAAAATCGGTGAAAGCGTGAAGATGCAGGATATATCCCGCTAAAAGTACTTGCCGAACGCGGTGAGGCTTAGTGCGCCTTGCGCTTGAATGCTTACGTCTCGGCGGCCTTACTTCGCAAAGCCACCTCGCTTGCAAAAGGCGTGCCGTGTTCGCCAAAAGGGCGAACGGGCGCTTATAGTGCGTCTCGGCGGCCATACTTCGCAAGGCCACCTCGCTTGCACAAGGCGCGCCGTGTTCGCCTAATGGGCGAACGGGCGCTTATAGTGTGGTGGCCTCGGACGCTAAAAGCACTTGCCGAACGCGGTGAGGCTTAGTGCGCCTTGCGCTGGCGACGCAGAGCGTCGCGCAGCAAATGTTCAGAAAAGACATTGGCGATTGGGAATATGGTGGCCTCGGACGGACTCGAACCGTCACGCTCTAATCGAGCCGCAGATTTTAAGTCTGCTGTGTCTACCAATTCCACCACGAGGCCATCGCGGAAAGGCGGTTTTATAACACGCTTTGGCGCGGCGAAAGAGTTAATTGATATTCTTTGTATGTCTAGAAGTGGAAAACCGGCTGAGAGCTTTTATTTCGCTTCGAATTTGGCTTTTTGCGCGGCGATTTCTTCTTCGGTGGCGTCCGGTGGCAGCAAATCATCCAATTCAGAATCGGGAATAATCTCGCGTTCTTCATCCAACATGGCCAGAAATTGGCGAATATCATTGGCTGTTTGTTGGGGAATTTCTTCATGCGCCAAATGGCCGGCTTGCGGGTAAAGCTTGAGGAAACTGCCGACAATTTGGGTGTTCATCTCAATGCCGTATTTCGGTTTCACCAGCCGGTCTTGCGACCCCCAAATCAGCAAGGTTGGCGGATTGACGGCGCGCAAAATCGGCTCAAGTGACGGCTCGTTTTCGCGTTCGGCAAAGCGCTTAATGGTCGCGTCACGCGAACCGGCCATGCGCAGCAAATCCCAATAGCGGGTTGCCATTTCATCGGTCACCACTTCATCCGGATTGGCGACGACGCCGCGCAAAGTGCTCTCAATAAGGAAGCGCGGCGTGAAATAGCGCATAACAGTGCGCCCGAGATCGGAACCGGCCAATGCAAAAGCGCCGACGCCGGCGTCGTCTTCATCGCGGTCAATGCCGCTTGAAGAAATAAGAACCAACGATTTCACATCGCGCGGAAAAGTAAGGGCAAAGCGCAATGCAACTTCGCCGCCCATTGAATTACCGATAAGGGTTACGTCATCAAGGTCAAAAGCGTCGATGATTTCGCGGGTGAATAAAGTCATACCCATAATGGAATAATCATCTTGCGGGGTGATGCCGGTCAACCCGTGCCCCGGCAGGTCGACACTGATGATGCGATAATCATCTTTCAACTCATCAATGATTTTATTCCATGTATGCAGCGACGCGTTGGAACCATGCAGCATAAGAAGCGGCGGCTTGTCGCGATTGCCGTCTTCACGAATATGCGCTTCTGCGCCGGAAGGCAGGAAATACAGAAAAGATTTGTCGTCTTTATATTTATCAATCAGCTGGGCTTTGGTTAAATCAGGCGAAATCAGCAGGCTGGAACCGAGAAGAACAACAACCAAGAGACCGATAAAACCGAGGGCGATATAGCCCAAAACACTCAACACTTTTTTCATGCGCAAACCATGGCAAGATTTTCAGTCTCGACGCAAGCCAATTATGACGCTTGTGCGTTCGCCTTAAACCGATAGCGGGTCGAGCAATAGGGGCAAATAATTTCGTCTTCGCTGCCCATATCGAGATAAATATGGGGGTGGTCATAGGGTGCATCAGCACCGATACATTCGAATTCTTTCACATCGACAAAAATTTCCGATGCGCCATCATTATTGCTGATTTTCGGGGTCGCTGACTGCGCCATGATTTACCTCGTGTGACTCGCCGCGTTTATAGACGCTTGGATGAAACAGGGCAAGCCGGAGAAGCTGATAGGGATTAGCAGCACCCGCAGCCGCCAAGTGCCGCATCGCCATTGCCATGTCCACCTTCGCCGTGCCAAGCCTGCGCGATTGATTGGGCAGAAAATTCCGCCGTTTTATCAAACTCGGATTTTGCCTGTTGCATCATGGTTTTGTCCGTCAGCACATCAATCCCCGTCATTGCCAAGGATTTGGCCCCGTCGACAACCGCTTTATCGCCTTTTTCCGAACCGGCCCATTTGGCAAATTCAGGATTATGAATAACCACGCTGGGCGGCGCGCACGCAATCATCGGATGGATGGACGGCACCCGATGGCTGATATTGCCCATATCTGTTGAACCGGCACCACTGCTCGGCATTTTTTCCAACGGAAAGAAATCGCGCCCCAAGCTCTCAGCGTTTTGTTTATATCGCTCGGCAATCGGCCAGCTATCTTTAATCTCCAAATAATCGCCTAAGGCCCAGTCAATTTGCACATCGCAACCGGCGGCCAGCGCACCGGCCTCAAAGCAATTTTGCACGCGCTTTTTCAAATCAGCCAAAGCGAGGCCGTTTTCGGCTCGCACGTAAAATGTGCCGACAGCGTTATCGGGCACAATATTCGGGGCCAATCCGGCCTCGTTGAAAATCCCGTGAATGCGCTCGCTTTGCTTAATATGCTGACGCAATTGCGCAATCGATTGATAGGCGGTAACAAGCGCGTCCAGCGCATTGACACCGGCAAATGGCATGGCTGAGGCATGCGCCGCTTTGCCGGTATAAGTGACGCGCACTTCATTTACCGCAAGGCTTGGCATGGTGATGAGGTCAATCCCCGCCGGATGCACCATCATTGCCGCATCCAGCGCATCGAATGCGCCTTGCCGCGCCATTAATTCTTTGCCATTACCGCTTTCTTCAGCCGGTGTGCCGAGATAGCGGACTTTACCCGGCAATTCGCCGTTTAATTTTGACAGCGCCAATGAGGCGCCAAGGCCGGTAGTGGCGATAATATTGTGGCCGCATGCATGACCGATACCGGGCAGCGCGTCATATTCTGAAAGAATACCGACTTCCGTGTCGCCGCTACCGAAAGAAGAGATAAATGCGGTATCAAGACCGCAAGCGTGCCGCTCAACCGAAAGACCCGCCGCCTCGACTTTATCGGTCAACAGGCCATGCGCGAATGTTTCTTCAAAAGCGATTTCCGGCTTGGCATGAATGGCGTGACTGGCCTCAACCAATTCACCGGCCATTTGGTCGATAATATCGCAAACTTTCTTTTTCAGTTCGGCACTCATATCTCGGCTCCTATCCAATTTTAAACGGCATGCCCAATAGCATACCGGCATCGACGACCAGCAATTGTCCGGTCACATGGGCGCTGGTGCGGCCGGCGAAAAACAATATTGGGCCTTTAATGTCATCAGGTCCACCGGCACGCCCCATGGGTGTGCCTTTGCGTTGCCCTTCAGCAATTTGCTCAAATACTTCATCGCCAAATGCATTGCGAAACCAATCAGTGCCGACAAAGCCCGGGCAGACCGCATTGACGCGAATATTATCCGGCCCCAATGAACGGGCCAACGCCAAAGTAGTGGAATTAAGCGCGCCTTTTGAGGCGACATAAGCCAATGATGAGCCAATGCCACGCACACCGGCCACGGAAGAAATATTAACAATGGACGGCGCATCGGTTTTTGCCAAATGCGGCCGCGCATGTTTAATCATTTGATAGGGGCCAACCAAATTAAGCGCGTAAATTTGTTCAAAATCAGCGGCGTCCAATCCGTCCAAATTATCATGGTCCATAAATTTCGTCGTACCGGCATTATTGACCAAAATATCCAAGCGACCCCATTGGTCCATCGCCGCCTCGACCAACTTCTTGCAATTGGCGTCATCAGATACATCAGCCTGCACGGCAATCGCGTCGCCACCGGCGGCCTTGCATGCGGCGACAACCTTGTCAGCCGCTTCGGCGCTTTTGGAGTAATTAATGACCAGTTTTGCGCCGCCCTCGGCCATGCCGATAGCTGCCGCCTCACCGATACCGGCAGATGAGCCGGTGACGATTGCCACTTGATCCGAAAAATCCATCATATCCTCCTAATGCCCTTTAAACGCGGGTTTGCGCTTTTGCATGAAAGCGCGCCTTCCTTCAGCATAATCATCACTGGCCAAACAGTCTGCAAGGCGTTTTTTAATATCGGCATGTGCCGCTTGTGGGTTGTCGAGCACGAATTTGCTGGCTTGCAAACTCATTGGCGCGTTGACGGCAATCTGTTCGGTCAAATCGGTTAGCGCGGTTTCGAAGTCATCGGTCGCCGCAGCCATATTGATAAGCCCGATATTTAAAGCCTCGGTAACATCCAAATTGGCGGCGGTAAAAATAATCCGCTTGGCTTCAGACACGCCGACAAGGCGGGCCAGCTGATGGGTGGCATTGGCCGGATAAGCCAGTCCCAATTTTCCGGCCGGAATACCGAAGCGGCTGTCATGGCGCGCCAAACGCAAATCGCAAGCCGCGGCAATGCCAAGCCCGCCGCCAATGCAATAGCCTTCAATCGCCGCCAGGGTCGGTATCGGGCAGTCAGCAATCGTGTCAAAGGCGGCAATGGTGGCGCGGTCAAAATCAGTGCCATCCGGCCCGCTCAATACTTCTTCAAATTGTGCGATATCAGCACCGGCAACAAATGCCTTGCCGCCAATACCGCGCAATATGACCAAGCGAATATTGTCAGTGGCGGCAAATTTTTGCATCATCGGCGTCATTGCCTGCCAGCCTTCCAAATCAATCACATTGTGTTTTTCCGGCAGATTGAAACGCAAATGACCGATGCAGCCATGCGCGGTCTGTTCAATGCCGGCTAACAGTCGCGCGGCGCCGGTGTCAAAGCTTTGTGTATTGCTCGGCAGTAAATCGCTCATGTTTTTTCCTCGTTTAAAAAATCAATCAGATCAGGAAAAACCGTCCCGTCTTGCAGCATGAATAAATGCCCGCCTTGATAAAGTTTCAGCCGCGCTTGCGGGATTTGCGTTTGCATGGCCTGCATCGCTTGTGGCTTGGCAATGCCGTCAAACTCGCCACCGGCCAAAAACACCGGACAGGTAATCGCATCCAGCCGGTCCCAGCAATCATGTTGGGCGCGGGCTGCCAATTGGCCTGTGCGACCTGCCTCAAACCCCGTTTCATTCTCATAAGCCGACATATCAAGCCGTTCGCGGGCGGCATTGATGGCATCGGGATTTTCGGCCAGCCAGTCATCATCAACCCGCGTATCATTTAACTTCATGCCGGCAATGACCCGTTCGTCTTCGGTTAAATGCGCCAATTCATGCAAAGGATAAGACGCGCCTCCGGCGCCGCCGGGCGAAGAGCACCATATCGCCATACGCGAAATGCGCGCGCCGTGCCGAATGGCAAATTCTTGCGCCACCATGCCACCAAAACTAATGCCCAGCACCATGGCGGTCTCGATATCCAGATTATCCATTAAGGCTGCCGCATCATCGGCATAGGCCGCCATATGATAGCCATTATCGGGCTTGTCGGTTTGGCCTAAGCCGCGTTGGTCGAAGCTTGTCAGGCGAAAATGCGAACTGAGCGGGCTGTCCATAATATTCGGCTTTTTGCGTGAATCACTGCCGGTACCGTTCAATATTAAGAGGTCAGGACCGCTTCCGGCCTGCTCAAAATAAATCTTTAGGTCATTTGTTTGCGTAAAAGGCATAATGAAAGGCCGCTTGCCATAGGATTCGGCAAAATGGTATCGTGAACGGGCATATTACGAAAGGCAAAAGGGACGGAAACATGCCGGAACTTGCTGAAAAATTATCGCGCATTGACCCTGTTTGGTCACGCATCCGCACAGAAGCTGCAGAAATGGCCGAAAATGAACCGGCCATGTCGAGCTTTTTGCACGCCACAATGCTTAATTTCGAGCAGTTGGAATTGGCCGTGGCGTCGCATTTATCTGAAAAATTGGCCAATGCGGAAATGGGCGCGCGCAGCTTATGCGAAGTTTTTGAAGAAGCCTTCGCCGAAAATGAAATTGCTGCTGACGCGATGCGCGCCGATATTGTGGCGCATTTTGACCGCGATCCGGCTTGCCGCGCATATTTGGATGCGGTGCTTTATTTTAAAGGCTTTCTCGCCTTGCAGACCTATCGCGCTGCCAATTGGCTGATAAAAGATGGGCGCCGAGGCATGGCTTTATATTTGCAAAACCGCGCGTCAGAAGTGTTTCAAGCCGATATTCATCCATCGGCCCAAATCGGCAAAGGCATATTTATCGACCATGCAACCGGCGTGGTTATCGGTGAAACGGCTGTGGTCGGTGATGATGTATCCATGCTGCATGGCGTCACTTTGGGCGGCAGCGGAAAAGAGGGCGGCGACCGGCATCCGAAAATCGGCAATGGCGTTTTAATTTCCGTGGGCGCGAAAGTGCTGGGCAATATTCGCGTCGGCGATTGCGCCAAAATCGGCGGCGGCTCCGTGGTGCTGACAGACGTGCCTGCCTATACGACAGCGGTCGGCGTACCGGCGAAAATTGTCGGTAAAGTATCGACACCGGAACCGTCTCGGCAAATGGACCACTCGGTGGTGCAGGACGGCGATAGCATATAAATCATAAAACACGTCAAAAGGGGGATTTGGCATGAGTGGAATGACAGGCAGACTTGCGGGAAAAACCGCTTTTGTTTCCGGTGGGGCAAAGGGCTTGGGCGCTGAAATGGCGCGCGCCATGCACGCGGAAGGGGCCAATGTCATGGTCACGGATGTGCTGGAAGATGAGGGCATTAAGCTGGTTGATGCGCATGAGAATATGGAATTCATCCGCCATGATGTGGTTGATGAAGCGCAATGGGAGGCGGCCATTGCCAAGACATTAGAGCAATTTGGCAGCCTTGATGTGATGGTCAATAATGCCGGTATCGCGCATGACGCGACACCGTTTGAAGAGACCAGTCTGGAACAATGGCGCCACGTAACCGCTATTGATTTGGACGGCGTTTTTCTGGGCTGCAAACATGCGGTGCGGCATATGAAGGACAAAGGCGGCAGCATTATCAATGTGTCGTCGATTTACGGCATTGTCGGCTCCGCCAATCAAGCGCCGTATCACGCGGCCAAAGGCGGCGTGCGCTTGCTGACCAAATCATTGGCGGTGGAAATGGGCAGTCTTGGTTATCCAATCCGCGCCAATTCCATTCACCCGGGCTTTGTCGGCACCGATATTGTGCGCGATGGCATTAAGCAAGCCGTATCGCAAGGGGTTTTCCCCGGCGAAAATGAAGCGATTGAAATGCTGACCATGGGCATACCGGCGGGCCGTATGGGTGTGCCCCGCGATATTGCCAATGGCGTTGTGTTTTTGGCCTCAGATGAGTCCGAATGGATGACCGGTTCTGAACTGGTGATTGACGGCGGCTTCACAGCCCAATAGCTTAGCGGCAGATAAATCGAGTCGGAGTGACCCCATGAATAATGATGAAATCATTCGCGTTCAGACCTATATGCGCCTGAAGTTTCAAAACGATATGCTGACACTGAAGCGCGGCGCCAAAGACGACATGATTGAAGTATTCATGGAAGATGAGTTCATCGGCACATTGTTCCGTGACGATGAAGAGGGCGAAATTTCATACGCCTTCAACATGGCGATATTGGAATTCGACCTGCCGACTTTATAAGCGCTAATTTTGACGTCGCGCTGCGGCTCGGAAATTGCGAATAAGTTCTTTCAAATCGCCGTCTATGGTTTCCCATTCGGCTAAGTAAACGCGTTTGAACGTGTAACTGACTTGCGCCGTATTGCCGAGATCGAAGCGGCTTTCACAAACCGGATTATTATGCGTCTCGGTATCGCAAATAAATAATGGCGCGGTGGCACGGTCGGCGCTGGAGCCTTTCGGCAATCCTTTGAAAATCTGTTTTCGGCCATAAGGCGAATTACTGCGAAATGAGAACGCTTGCAGGCCGCTATCGGTCACTTGACCGGCCCCGTCAATATAAGGCCGATAAAGAGCTGAAAACAGCCGCGCTTCAGCCATATCACGCTGCACGCTGCGAATGGTGACAGATAAAAGCGGCGACGTGGTAGAGGTGTCGAGAAAATTATCAGCCAATTCAGTGCGCCAAGGTTGGATATCAGGCAGTAAGGCATGAAGATTGGCATAGGGCAGCGCGCCGCCGCGCCGCGTTTGCCCATCGCGCGTATAATGCGCCGGAACCGAAAACAGCGTGCCGCCGATTTCAAATTTTATCCGCTCTTGATTATTGGTCGGCGCATAGGCAACGCCTTGAATGTCGCGAATGCCGGGACCGAAATAAAACAGATAAAACAATAGCGTGCTGAGCAGAAAGCCAACGAGAATAAAACTCGGCAAAATCCAAATCGGCCATTCATGTTCCGGCACGGCCCGCGACAATAAGCGCTTTATCATGGTTTCCTCTTTAACGGTTCACAAATGCTGTTTACCATGTTCGCAATCAAACGTCATGAGCTATGGGAGGCACGAATGAGCGTTTATGCACTCGGCGATAAAGCGCCGCAATTTCCGGAAAGCGGCAATTATTGGGTTGCCCCCGATGCGCAAGTCATGGGCGATATTATTTTATTGGAAAATGCCAGTGTCTGGTTCGGTGCGGTTTTGCGCGGCGATAATGAGCCGATTACCATTGGCATTAATTCCAATGTGCAAGACGGCTCGGTGATGCATACGGATATCGGTTTCCCGCTGACTTTGGGCAAAAACGTCACCATCGGCCACCAGGCCATGCTGCATGGGTGCACGGTTGGCGATAATTCGCTTATCGGCATTGGCGCGACGATTTTGAACGGTGCGAAAATCGGTAAAAATTGCCTGATTGGTGCGCATGCGCTGGTCGGTGAAGGCAAGGAAATTCCGGATAATTCCATGGTGCTCGGTATGCCCGGCAAAGTGGTGCGTGAGCTGGATGAGAACAATGAAAAAATGATGATTGCCTCGGCGGAACATTATGTCGAGAATTGGAAGCGCTATCAGCGTGATTTGAAAGAGGTCGGATAAATGGTTGAACGTGCGGATTATATTATTGTTGGTGCGGGCAGTGCCGGTTGCGTGTTGGCCGGACGGCTGAGCGAAGACGAGAAAAACTCTGTTTTGCTGCTGGAAGCAGGCGGCAAGGATAAGAACCTGTTTATCCATATGCCGGCCGGTTATTCGCAACTTGTGCCGGAACGCAATGACCAGAATTACGGCTTTGAGACAGAGGCCGAACCGAATTTGGGTGGCCGGCAAATGTATTGGCCGCGCGGGCGCGGTTGGGGCGGCTCTTCGTCAATCAATGCAATGGTTTATATTCGCGGCAATGCCTATGATTATGACCATTGGAGCCAGCTCGGAAATGCCGGTTGGTCTTATGAAAGCGTGCTGCCTTATTTCAAGCGGGCGGAAGATTTTTCCGGTGATGGTGATGAAGAATTTCACGGCAAGGGTGGCCCGCTTGGCGTGCAAAAATCCAATCGCGAAAATGATGAATTGCTGGATGTGTTTGTCGAAGCCGGTCAGCAGGCGGGCATTCCGTTCACCAAAGATTTTAACGGCAAAAGCCAAGAAGGCGTCTCGCGCTATGAGCATACGATACGCGGCTCAAAACGCTGCAGCGCGGCGCGTGGTTATTTGCACCCGGCATTGGGCCGTAAAAACCTGCATACCGAAACTGACGTCACCGTTGATAAGGTTGTTTTTGAGGGCAAAAAAGCGGTTGGCGTCAGCTATTTCAAAAACGGCAAAAGCTTCACCGTCTATGCCGATAAGGAAGTTATTTTATCGGCCGGTGCGCTGAACTCGCCGCAAATTCTGCTGCGCAGTGGTGTCGGTCCGGCGGATGAAATCAAGCCGCACGGGTTGGAAATGGTGCATGAATTGCGCGGTGTCGGGCAAAACCTGCAAGACCATCTCGGTGTCGTAAGCCAGTTTGAATGTACCCAACCGGTGACCTTGCACCGCTCTGCCGTATGGTGGCGCACGCAATTGGCCGGTATTCAATATCTGCTTTTCGGCAAGGGCGATGCGTCCTTTCCGCCGACGGCTGCCGGTGCGTTTTTTAAATCAAGCGAAGAGAAAGCGGTTTGCGATATGCAAATCCACTATGTCTCGGTTGCCGTGCCGGATGTGCATGGTCGCGATGATATTCCGACCTCGCACGGCTTTTCGTCGATTGTTTATGGTTGCCGGCCTGAAAGTCGCGGATATTTGACGCTGAAAACAGCCAGCCCTGAAGACCCGCCGGCGATTTATCCGAATTATTTGGCGGCCGAACAAGATGTGGTTGATATTCGCAATGGCTACCGCAAGACGCGAGATATTTTCCTGCAAAAAGCCTTTGATCCGTATCGCGGTGAACAGAAAAAACCGACAGCTGATGTTAATGTCGATAATGATGATGAGCTGGATGCGTGGATTCGGGCCACCGGTGAGACGCTATATCACCCTGTCGGCACCTGCAAAATGGGCAGCGATGAAATGGCCGTTACCAATGAGCACGGACAAGTGCATGGCCTTGAAGGCTTGCGGGTCATTGATGCCTCGCTTATGCCGACGCTGATTAGCGGCAATACCAATGCGCCGACCATTATGATGGCGGAGAAAATCTCCGACCATATTCGCGGGCGAAACTTTTTGCCGCCGCAACAAGTGAGCGCGTAATGCCGACATTTGAATTCTTTTTCGATATTTCAAGCCCGTGGACCTATTTGGCGTTTGCGCGTGTGGAAGAGGTGGCCGCGCGCTGCGACGTCGATATTGATTTCAAACCGATATTGGTCGGCGGCGTTTTCAATGCGGTGAATGAAACCGTCTATGAGGCGCGCTCCAATCCGCATCCGGTAAAGGG
>CBFIHY010000019.1:0-14502 GCA_965662315.1 Alphaproteobacteria bacterium | reverse complement strand
CACTATGATGCGGCCAATTCTTAGCGGCGCGGTTCATCGGAAGCGCCAGAAAGTGAAAGTTAAAAATGCTCGAATTCCTTCGCAGTAAAGCCAGCGGTGTGCTTGGCATCCTTCTCATTGGCTTGTTGGTCATTGCCTTTGGCCTATGGGGCATTGCCGATACGTTTACCGGTTTCTCAAATGCCGAAATTGCGACTGTCGGTGATAAGAAGATTGAACGGCAAGAATACCAACTTCGCTTTATTCAAATGACGCAAGATTTATCGAGCCAGCTCGGCACTACTTTGTCGCCGTCTGATGCGCGCAATCTTGGCGTGCCACAGCAAGTATTGAGCAATATGTTGGGTGGCGCGGCGTTATTCGGCGCGGCTGATGAAATGGGGCTGAATTTGAGCGATGAGGCAATCGCCCAAAAGATTTTGCTCGATCCGAGTTTTTCCGGCAGCACAGGCGCATTTGATGAACCGACGTTTCGGGCCGTATTGCGCCAAAACGGCCTGACCGAAAAATTATTTGTCAATGACCAGCGCCGCTTCCACATCATCAATCAAATGACAGCGGCCAGCATTGATAACGGGCTGGTGCCGAAAATGCTGACGGAACAATTGTTCAAGCATTTTCTCGAAAAGCGCGTCGCCAATTACATGATTTTGACGCTTGAGCAGACCGATGAAGTCGGCGACCCGACTGATGAAGAATTGGAAACTTTTTTTGAAGCGACCAAATTGCGCTTCGCCAAGCCTGAGACGCGCACCGGCCAAGCGCTGGTTGTGACCCCTTCCCGCTTTACCGAATTGATTTCAATCGATCCGGCGACGCTGCAAGAGGAATACGAGCTTTCCATTAATGAGTTTACCGTTGCCGAAACGCGGGCGATTGACCAGCTTGTGCTGGCCGATGAGACGGAAGTCGACACCGTGCGCCAAATGGCGAGCAATGATGCGTCCTTTGCTGAGATTGTGAACGCGGTAAATCAAACCCTCGACAATACGGATTTGGGCACGGTCGAGCGCGGTGATTTGATTTCTGCCGATTTGGCCGAACGCGCCTTTGCCATGCAAGAAGGCGAGATTAGCGATATTATTGAGGGGCCGTTGGGCTATGTGGTTTTGCGCGTCCGCAAAGTCAATCCGGGTGCAACACTGCCGCTAGAGGCGGTGGAAACGCAATTGCGCAGCCGCATTATTTATGACCGCGCACTGGAAGACATGCTGGCTTTCTCTGAGACGGTTGAAGATGAACTGGCCGGCGGCGAGACTTTGGAAAATATCGGTCAGCGCTTCGACCTTGATGTGATTGAAATCAAAGATATTGATAGCGATGGCAAAGACGCGAATGGCAATAAGTCAGCACTGCTGAATATGTATGACACCATTACGCCTCTATTGTTTGAGGGTGGTGTCGGCGAAGATATTCCGATGCAGGAAATGGAAGATGGCTCATTCATTTGGCTGCGCCTTGCCGAGATTACCCCGTCTGTTGTGCCGCCTCTGGCCGATGTGCGCGAGAAGGTAACGGCAGAATGGCAGATTGATGAGCGCAGCAAATTGCTGCAAGCCATGGCCGAGCACATTGTCAAAAGAGGCAATGAGACGGGCAGCTTTAAAGCCGCGACAGAAGGCTTTAAACGCGATCCATTGGTTTCGGAACCGATGACACGGCAAGTGTCGAATGACACATTTACCGATGATGCGGTAGCCAGCCTGTTTGCCGCTAATGAAAATAAATTTGCCTATGCCAATGTCGGCTTTAGCGGTGAAATTATTGTCATGCAGGTCAAAGAAATTATCGATGCTGAGATTAAGGATGGCGCAGCTAAAGATCTTATCTTCGCCGGTGAGCAGCGCAAATATCATCAAGATCTAACGGCTCAATTTGTTGCCAGCCTGCAGCAAAATTTCGGTGTTTCCGTTAACCAAACCAATCTTGAGCGTGCGCTCAATGATTTGGTGACACGATGACGCCAGCGCATCCTGAGCGCGATGCGTTTAATGCTGCTTATGAAAGCGGCACGCCTCAACTTGTTTGGTCGGAACTGATTGCCGATTTGGAAACACCGGTCGCCGCTTATTTGAAATTGGCCCAAGGGGAGCCTTATAGCTTTCTCTTGGAGTCGGTCGAAGATGGCGATATTCGGGGCCGTTACTCGCTGATTGGGCTGGCTCCTGATGTGCTGTTTCGGGTCAGTGACGGCAAGCCGGAAATCAATCGTCAAGCACTGGAAGAGCAAGACAGCTTTGCCCCAATGACGGGCGCGCCTTTAGATGCCTTGCGCACTGTGCTGGCCGAGTCGCGCCTCGATGTGCCGGAAAAACTGGCCCCGATGTCGGCTGGTGTGTTCGGCTATATGGCTTATGACATGGTGCGGCATATGGAAGAGCTGCCCAACAGCAATCCCGATGTGATGCAAGTGCCCGATTGCCTGTTCATGCGGCCGACCTTAATCGCGGTTTTTGACAGCGTGACGGATAATATTTCATTGGTGACTGCGGTGCGCCCTGATGGCACAAGCGTCGATGAGGCTTATCAATCTGCTTTGGAACGGCTTGAAGCGGCTGAAGACAAATTGCGCACCACCCTGCCCGATGCGTCGATTGTCAGCCCCAATGAATTTAACGCGCCGCAATCCAATATGAGCCAGCAGGCTTATTTTGAGATGGTCGAAAAAGGCAAACAATATATTGAGGCCGGTGATGTCTTTCAGGTGGTGCTGAGCCAGCGCTTTAATATTGATTTCGACTTGCCGCCTTTCGATTTGTATCGTTCTTTGCGACGGGTCAATCCATCGCCCTATTTGTTTTTCTTGAATATGCGCGATTTTGCCGTGGTCGGTTCCAGCCCGGAAGTTCTGGTTGGGGTGAAAGACCGCGAAGTCAATATTCGCCCGATTGCCGGTACAAGGCGGCGCGGCGAAACACTGGCTGAAGATGAAGCCATCAGCGCCGAACTGTTAAGCGATGAGAAAGAACGGGCGGAACATTTAATGCTGCTGGATTTGGGCCGCAATGATGTTGGCCGGGTTTCAGAAATCGGCTCAGTGAAAGTCAATACGGCTTTCGGCCTGCAAAAGACCTCTCACCTTATTCATATTGTGTCGGATGTAACCGGCACTTTGCGAGATGAGTTGGATGAAATTGATGCCTTGGTCGCCGGTTTTCCGGCCGGCACGGTTTCCGGCGCGCCGAAAATTCGCGCCATGGAAATCATTGATGAGTTGGAGCCTGAGCGGCGCGGCATTTATTCCGGCTGCGTCGGCTATTTTTCGGCCAATGGCGATATGGATACTTGCATCGCGCTGCGGACAGCTATTGTCAAAGACAAGAAGCTTTATGTGCAGGCCGGTGGCGGTGTTGTGTATGACTCGACGCCACAAAATGAATATGATGAAACGGTGAATAAAGCCGCCGCCCTATTTCGCGCTGCCGAGATTGCGCTGCAATTGGCGAACGAGAGAAAGAACCGCCCGTAATGCTGACACTGATCGATAATTACGACAGCTTCACTTTTAATTTGGTGCAGTTTCTTGGCGACCTGATGGTTGACGCAGGCGACGCCGATTGCCATGTCGTGCGCAATGATAAAACGACACCGGAGCGGATTTTTGAAAGTAAGCCGAAAGCGGTGATTTTATCGCCCGGGCCGTGCGACCCTGATAAGGCAGGCATTTGCCTCGACCTGATTAAGCAAGCACCGGATGACTTGCCGATATTCGGCGTTTGTCTCGGCCATCAATGTATCGGGCAAGCTTTTGGCGGAAAGATTATCCGCGCTGATAAAATCATGCACGGCAAGCTGAGCCGCATCAGCCATAATGGCGAGGCGATTTTTGACGGGCTGAGTTCGCCCCTAAACGTTACCCGTTATCATTCTTTGACCATTGACCCGACCAGCGTTCCCGATGATTTGGAAGTGATGGCGCAAACCGATGACGGCATCATTATGGCAGTGCGCCATAAAACCCGTCCGATATATGGCGTGCAATTTCATCCGGAAAGCATCGCCTCTGAAGACGGCCATAAATTGCTTGGTAATTTTTTGGCCTCGGCGGGTCTTAAGATAAACAGCAATATTGAAAAACAGCATCTTGAATTGGAACATTAAATGGACGCGCAACCGGATCTTTTAAAACCGACATTGGCGATTTTACAAGAAGGCCGCCCGCTTACGTCTGCCGAGGCGACTGCCGCATTTGAGATTATTTTAAGTGGTGCCGCCACACCGTCACAAATCGGGGCTTTTCTGGCCGCCTTGCGCGTGCGCGGCGAAACGGTTGATGAAATTGCCGCCGGTGTCGGCGTCATGCGCGCCAATGCGCTGAAAGTAAAAGTGCCGACCCATGTTCTGGATACATGCGGCACGGGCGGCGATGGCAGCGGCAGCTATAATATCTCAACCGCCGTGGCGATTGTTGCGGCGGCGTGTGGTGCCTATGTCGCCAAACACGGCAATCGTGCGCTCAGTTCAAAATCCGGTTCTTCAGAAGTATTGGAATCGCTGGGCGTCAAGCTGACCTTGTCGCCTGCCGCGCTGGAGCAATGCATTAATGATGTCGGCATCGGCTTCTTATTTGCGCCGAACCATCATGCTGCCATGCGCCATGTTGGGCCGACCCGCCAAGAGCTTGGCTTCCGCACCATATTTAATTTGCTTGGCCCCCTATCCAATCCGGCCGGCGCCAATCGGCAATTGCTCGGCGTGTTTGATAAGCAATGGGTTGAACCGCTGGCGCAGGTTTTGAAAAAGCTCGGCTCGGAGCGCGCCTGGGTGGTGCATGGCTCTGACGGCATGGATGAGTTGACCACAACAGGCCCCAGCACAGTGGCGGAATTACGCAAAGGCGACGTGACGGTTTTTGAAGTGACGCCGGAAGATGCCGGATTGGAACGCGCGACGCCGGAAGATTTGGCCGGTGGCACGCCGGATGAAAACGCCGCCGCCATGACCGCCTTGTTGGATGGTGAAACCGGCGCCTATCGCGATATCGTATTGCTGAACACAGCCGCCGCATTAATGGTTTGCAATAAGGCCGATAATTTGAAAGAAGGCGCCGAAATGGCAGCCTTGGCGATCGATGATGGCGGCGCAAAAGCGGTGCTTGGCAATCTGGTTACCACCACACAAAAGCTGGCTGACTGATGAGCGACATTCTCGCCAAAATTACCGCTTATAAGCTGGAAGAAATTGCCGCCGCCAAATTGGCACGACCTATCGCTGATGTTGAGCAAGCCGCCACAGCGGCAGACGCGCCGCGCGGGTTTATTCAGGCATTGGAAAATAAGCGCGCCAAGGGCAAAGCTGCCCTGATTGCCGAGATTAAGAAAGCCTCGCCATCTAAGGGGCTTATTCGTGAAGACTTTCACCCGCCTTCGATTGCACAGGCTTATGAAGCCGGGGGCGCCGCCTGTCTTTCGGTTTTGACGGACGGTCCAAGCTTTCAGGGTGCGCCCGAATATTTGGTTGCCGCGCGCGCCGCCTGCACCCTGCCGGTGCTGCGCAAAGACTTTATGTACGACACTTATCAAGTGGCTGAAGCGCGAAGCTGGGGGGCTGATGCCATTCTTATTATCATGGCAGCGACCACTGACGCACAGGCCAATGAGCTTTATGCCGCCGCCACCGCTTATGACATGGATGCGCTGTTTGAAGTGCATGATGGCGAAGAGCTTGAGCGCGCCCTCGCCCTTGGCCCGAAATTGCTCGGCGTCAATAATCGCAATTTGCGCACATTTGAAACCTCGCTCGATACGACAAGGCAACTTATGGCAAATACGCCGGATGATATTTTGCTGGTCAGCGAAAGCGGCATTGCCTCAAATGACGATGTGCGGGGGCTGATGGCCGATGGCATTCCGGCGTTTCTGGTAGGCGAAAGCTTAATGCGGCAAAACGATGTAGAAGCGGCAACAAAAAAACTTATCGAATCATAAAAATCCCTATTGCGACCAAAAGCGAATAAAAGTAGAACATAGGAGTTAGCGATTCGTTCTACTTGGAGGGGAACTATTCATGCTCACAAAGAAACAGTATGAACTCCTATTATTCATCAATGAACGGCTGAAAGAGACCGGCGTGTCTCCGAGCTTTGATGAAATGAAAGAAGCGCTTAATCTCAAATCCAAATCAGGCATTCACCGTCTTATCACGGCGTTGGAAGAACGCGGCTTTATCAAGCGTTTGGCGCACCGCGCCCGCGCCCTTGAGGTTGTGAAACTGCCGGACACAATGGCCAGCAGCATGTCGGCACCAACCCGCCATGCGCCTTCGGCCCCCGCGCCGCAAGCCGCCAATGATGACCGCGCTGTATCGGTTTCAGTTATGGGCCGTATTGCTGCCGGTACGCCGATTGAGGCTTTGCAAGAAGAGGTCAATCAAATTTCCGTGCCGATTGAAATGATGCGCTCGGGCGATCATTACGCCTTGGAAGTGCATGGTGACTCAATGATTGATGCCGGTATTTTTGATGGCGACACGGCAATTATTCAAAGCGGTGCAACGGCTGAAAATGGCGAGATTATTGTCGCGCTTGTTGAGGGCCATGAAGCAACGCTGAAACGCTTGCGCCGTAAAGGCGAAATGATTGCGCTGGAAGCGGCCAATCCGGCATATGAAACGCGTATTTTCCGCTCTGACCAAGTGCGGGTTCAAGGTCGCCTTGTCGGCTTGATGCGTAAATATTAAACCAGTTTTCTTTTACACCCCTACTGCCAAAGCCGCGCTGACGCGGCTTTTTGCGTGCGCAATCTATGCTCACGAACAATCAATTGCCGTTGCCGATAAGCGGCGAATGATTGCTTATCAAATAAGGTCGCAGCGCACGGATAGCGCGCTTCATAAAACGGCATAATGACCAATTGCGCCTCGCGACAAGAGGCAGACAAACCGCGCGGCCTATCATGATAGGCGAGAATAAAACCATCACTTAGCTGCAATCGACAAGACGGACGACAATTGCCTGCCTCCGCTGTGCTGCCATGGAACGCTTCAATGCGCGCCAGTTCATAGCTGTGACTGCGCTGGCGCAACTTGACCAGGCGATTATCAATATCGCGGGCGACAATCAAATCGCGGCCGAACATATGCAAGGCCGGCGCTTCAGCCCGCCCGATGAAAACAGCAGCGCATAAAATCGGCAGCAGACCCAAAAGCCGCCAGCGGTTTTGACCAAGAACCAGCAATGCAAAACCGCCTGCCGCCAAAGGCAAAACGAAAGCCGGACTGGCCCCAGACATATAAATGGCTCGCTCAAAACCGGTGAAATATTCAGCCACCGCCAACACCCATTCAATGCCCCGCTGCATTATCGACATCGCCACACCATCAAGCCCGAACGGCATTAGAAAAAGCGATAAAGGCGCCATTGGCATGATTAATGTGCCGAAAAGCGGCATCGCCAAAAGATTGGCCGGCAAGCCGAATGTGCCGACACGATAGAATTGCACAATGGCGATAAAGCCGGTCACACTGCCTGCAATCAGGCTGGTGAGAAACAAAGCCGAGGCATAACGCCAAGCGCGACGCGATATTTGTTGCAGCAGGCTCATCTCATCCCAGCGTAAATATAAGCCATCGCGCTGCTGCCAAATTTCATAGACCGCCACCAAGGCCATCACCGCCGCGAAACTCATTTGAAAACCGACTTGCATCACCGCCTGCGGTTGCCAAATAAGCACCAGCAACATCGCCCATAAAACATTGCGCATGGTCACCGCCGGACGGTCGAGCAATATAGCCAGAAAGAAAATCGCCATCATAATATAAGCGCGCTGCGTGGCGACGGATGCGCCCGATATAAGTAAATATCCGGTCGCTGCTGCCAATGATGCCAACGCGCTTGGCTTGCGCGTATCGCGATATAATGTGAGACGCGGCAGGCAGGCGGCCAGCAATCTCAAAAGCGCATAAATCGAGCCGGCAAACAGAGCCATATGCAAACCGGATATCGCCAACATATGCGCCAAGCCGCTATGGCGAAATGCTTCGCGTACCGATTTATCAATCGCACCGCGCACGCCGGTTACCAAAGCGGCTGCCACCGGTCCGGCGTCTTTTGACATGGCTTCCCTATAATGCGCCGCCAATTTCAATCGCCAGCGCGCCAAATAATGCGCGAGGCGCAAAGGCTGTGCGCAATCAATGGCCTCAATATTGCGAATGAACCCCTGTCCGCGCTGACCGGCAAACCATGCATCGCGGCGCGGATCAAATCCACCAATGACAATCGGCCCATCATCGCCGCTCATCTCCGCCTGCCCGACAATCTGACAACCGGGGCTGATATTGATGAGATGGCTATGCCGCCCATAAAGCCGCAAAACATATGGCTTTCCGCTTCCCGACACATTGCCCGATATATTGTCCGATATAACCAGCACATCAAATTTACTGCTGCGCGGCTGCATCTCGCTCCACATGATGACGGCTTTGAAATTCAGCAATTGCCGATGGCTGAATTGGATATCGGCGTAATGCTGCGCCAGCCATTGCGTGCGAAGCTGCGCCCACCCGAAGCCGGCCAAAGCACTGGCCAGTATCGCAATGCATAAAAACAAAACCGGCGATTGCTTATGCCGCGCAAACCAAGCCGATAACAAAATCCCGGCCGCCGCCAGCGGCAGCGGCCATATTGGCGGCTCAAACGGCAAGGCGAAATACAGCGCGGTGGCGGCCACGAAGCCGCACATCAGAATTGGAAATTGCTTAAACGGCATGGCCGCCTCTAGGGCTTTAGGGTGTTTTGTGCTATCAGCTAGCCGACAGGGTGAAACAGGCGGCGGCGCAACGCTAGCGACCAAAAGCTGTAACGCCCTCGCACTGCACGTAATAAGCGAACTCAGGAATTTAACATGACCAAGCCCGTAACGCGATTTGCCCCCTCCCCAACCGGCTTTTTGCACATTGGCGGCGCGCGCACTGCTTTGTTCAATTGGGCTTTTGCCAAGCATCACGGCGGCAGATTTTTATTGCGGATTGAAGATACCGACCGCGCCCGCTCAACCCAAGAAGCGATTGACGCGATTTTGGACGGCATGAGCTGGCTTGGCTTGGAGGCAGATGACGCGCCGGTTTACCAACACGCCAATGCGGCACGGCACGTTGACATCGCCGAACAAATGCTGGCCGAAGGCAATGCCTATAAATGCTATTGCACGGCAGAAGAAGTCGATGCAATGCGCGAGACAGCCCGCGCCGAAGGCAAGTCACCGCGTTATGACGGCACTTGCCGCCCCGACGATGCAGGCCATACAGGCCATGCAGAGCGTGCAGCCGAAGGGGCGCCCTATGTGGTGCGCTTCATGGCCCCTCAAAACGGCGAGACGCTGGTTGATGATGCGGTGCAAGGCAGCGTTACCACCGGCAATGATCAATTTGATGATTTGATTTTGCTGCGCTCCGACGGCTCGCCGACCTATATGCTGTCAGTGGTTGTCGATGACCATGATATGGGCGTCACCCATGTCATTCGTGGTGATGACCATTTAACCAATGCGGCGCGACAAATTCAGATTTATCAAGCCATGGGCTGGGAGGTGCCGAATTTCGCGCATATCCCGCTTATTCACGGGGCTGATGGCGCTAAATTATCAAAGCGGCATGGTGCGCTGGGCGTCGATGCCTATCGCGATATGGGCTATTTGCCGGAAGCGATGCGAAATTATCTCGCCCGCCTCGGCTGGAGCCATGGCGATGATGAAGTGTTCAGCACAGCGCAATTGGTTGAATGGTTCGGGCTGGACGCAATCGGCAAATCACCGGCCCGTTTCGATACGGAAAAACTCGATAATATCAACGCGCAGCATTTGAGCATGGCCGATAATGCCGCTTTGGTGAAACAAACCATCGCGCTTAATGCCGATTTATCGGCGTTTGAAACGCAATTAACCGCCGCTATGCCGCTGCTGAAAGAACGCGCCACCCGTCTGCCTGATTTGGCGAGTGATGCGGCGTTTCTGGCCGCCAAGCGACCGATAGCGGTTGATGACAAGCTGGCCAAACATTTAAACGATGAAACGTGTGGGCATTTAAAAGCGGTCGCAGGGCAATTGGAAACTCTTGATGACTGGACAAGTGCCGCCATTGAAAGCCTGATAAAGGCCTATATGGAAGCGCATGAGTTGAAAATGGGTAAGCTGGCACCGGCCTTTCGCGCCACGCTGGTCGGCAATAGCCAATCGCCCGGAATTTTTGATGTTTTGGCGCTTTTGGGCAAAACCGAAGCGCTTGCCCGCATAAGCGACCAAATCGTGTAAAACTCCCGCGCGGCACTGGCTTACGGCGTCTATATGTGCTATTTAACCGCAAAATTCGATGACATTTATGAAGGAGACCCCAATGAGCGGTGACAACGCCAAACTTTCGAGCCTCGGCAACGATTACGATTTCGGTATTCACGAAGGTACGGTCGGCCCGAGCGTCATTGATGTGTCTTCCCTATACGGTCAAACCGGTCAATTTACTTATGACCCGGGTTTCACCTCAACAGCCAGCTGTAAATCGACCATCACCTTTATTGACGGTGAAGAAGGCGTTTTGCTGCACCGCGGTTATCCGATTGAGCAATTGGCCGATAAGGGTAGCTTTATCGAAACTTGCTATTTGCTGCTGAACGGCGAATTGCCGAACGCCTCGCAACTGGCTGAGTTTGAAACGGCGATTACCGAACACACAATGCTGCACGAACAAATGAACCGTTTTTTCCATGGTTTCCGCCGCGATGCGCACCCTATGGCGATTATGGTTGGTGTCGTTGGCGCCCTGTCTGCTTTCTATCATGACAGCACTGATATTAATGATCATGAGCAACGCAAAATTGCCAGCCGTCGCTTGATTGCCAAAATCCCGACCATTGCCGCTATGGCCTATAAATATTCAGTCGGTCAGCCATTTGTTTATCCGCGCAATGATTTGGATTACGCCTCTAACTTCTTGCATATGTGCTTTTCTGTGCCATGCGAAGAAATGAAAGTAAGCCCGGTTCTGGCCCGCGCTATGGACCGCATTTACATTTTGCACGCAGACCACGAGCAAAACGCCTCAACCTCTACCGTCCGTTTGGCCGGTTCTTCAGGTGCCAATCCGTTTGCCTGTGTGGCAGCCGGTATTGCTTGCCTGTGGGGGCCAAGCCATGGCGGTGCCAATGAAGCGGCACTGGATATGCTGGCTGAAATCGGTTCAGTGGACCGTATTCCGGAATATGTTGCCAAAGCCAAAGATAAGGAAGACCCGTTCCGTCTGATGGGCTTCGGTCACCGGGTTTATAAAAACTACGACCCACGCGCCCGCGTGATGCAGAAAACCTGCCATGAAGTTTTGGGTGAGCTGGGCATTAAAGATGACCCGCTGCTGGATGTGGCGATGGAACTTGAAAAAATCGCTTTGAACGACCCGTATTTTGTCGAGAAGAAGCTTTATCCGAATATTGACTTCTACTCAGGCATCACGCTGAAGGCGATGGGCTTCCCGACATCCATGTTCACCGTGCTGTTTGCTTTGGCCCGCACGGTTGGCTGGATTGCACAGTGGAATGAAATGATTGAGGATCCGAGCCAGCGCATCGGTCGTCCGCGCCAGCTTTATGTTGGCTCAGGCCCGCGCGACTATACGGATATTAATAAGCGCTAATCAATCAGACGCGAATTTGAGTGTAAGGCCGGCGGCGCGATCTGCCGGCCTTTCGCCTTTTTGGCGCATTTCAGGGCGAAAACGCGACAGCACATTGCGGTAATGCGCATTAACCGTATCGTCCTCAAACATTTTTTGCATCACCGGCATAATCTCATCGGCCGTGCAGCGGTCTTGCAAAAACTCCGGCATGGCCGGTTCGTCCAAAATAAGATTGACCAAAACCACGGATGGCACGGGCATAATCCGCATCAAGAAATCGCCCATCAGCCCCATATTATAACCGACCACGGTCGGCAGTCCGGCCAGTGCCAATTCCATTGTCGCTGTGCCCGACGATGCCAAAGCGGCGCGCGACGCGTGAAAGGCAGCAAATTTCTCTGCTTCATCTTCAATGTAAATCGGCTTGCCCGGCCATTGCGCCGTCTTCTCGCGAACCATATCCGCCATATGTGGCACAAGCGGAATAATCGGGCGCAAATTATCAATGCGATTATGCAGCCGCTTCACCACCTGCCCGAATACCGGCACTAACTCTTTCACCTCGCTGACCCGACTGCCGGGCAGCACGGTCAATAATTGTTGGTTTTTCTTAATGCGGTGCTTCTTCATAAAGTCAGGCAGCGGCTCCAAAGCTTCAAGCCTGTCGACAATCGGGTGACCGACAAAATGGCATGGTGGCCCATTATTGGCGGCAAATACGTCCGGCTCAAAAGGCAAAAACGCCATCACCGCATCAAAATAGCGGCGCATTTTACGCGCCCGCCCGCGTCGCCATGCCCATACATGCGGCGCGACATAACAGAGAATTTTAATCTCCGGACGTTGCGCCTTAACCCGCTTCGCTACGCGGTGATTGAACTCTGGGCTGTCAATCAACACCATCACATCCGGCTCAGACGCCAAAGCATGTTCAACCGCCTCATCGACGCGCTTAAACAATTCCGGCAAACGCGGCAGAATTTCTTTCAATCCCATAACGGCAATTTCAGACATCGGAAAAATCGAGGCCATGCCCTGCTCGGTCATTTTAGGGCCGCCAATGCCGGTCACCAGCACATCGCTATTTTGCTGCTTCAATGCCTGCATCAAATCGGCACCAAGCGCGTCACCGGAGGTTTCACCGGCAATTATCATAATATGGGTCGCCATCAGCCTTGCCCTTCAATGCCGAGCAAGAACAAGCCTTCGGCTTCGGCACGCGCCACAACAGCATCGAAATCGTCAAATAAGGCACCGCCTGCCTCATATACAATTCCGGCCAAATGCGCCTGCGCGGCCAGTTCAACCGTGCGGCGGCCAATGGCAGGCAAATCAACCCGCCGGTCTTGTTGTGGTTTTGGCAGCTTCACCAGCACACCGGCTTTCGCATCGGCCGAACCGGTAAATTCCGGCGACAGGTCTTGCAAACGCTGCAGCATGCCATCCGTGCCTTCCGGCCCTTCAATCGCCAACACCAGACGTCTGGCAACCGCCACGCTTTGGCCGATATCTTCTGCGCCACTAACCCGCGCCACTTCAATGCCGCGTTCTATATCTTGCTGATGTGTTTCGTGCGTGTGCGAAGTTTGTGCGCCGAGCTTGCCGGTTTGTTCGCCCAAATAGGCATGTGCCGGTTGCACCTGCAGGCCGCGCATTTCGAAATAAGCAATCAGCACTTTTAAAAGCTGGTCATCGCCTGCATGTGCGCCGCTCATCACCTGCTCAAGAAACCAAGTGCCGCCCTCGTCAAAATCAAGCGTTTCAATATTCGGTCGCTGGATACTGCCGATAATGACAAGCTGCTCGCAGCCCGCCTCAATCAACATATCAGCCGCCCCTTTTAAATGCCCCAAAGCGGTGACGCCATGCGGATAGGCTTTCAGACTTTCATCGGCCTCGTTTTCAAGCGCGACAATAAAAATCGAGCCGCCATTATTTGTATGATTGGCGGCAATCGCCATAGGCAAGGCGCCGCCTCCGGCAATCAATCCGAGCGGTTTATCGGCCACCGCCGTGCTCATTTTTAACGATTGCGCGGGGTGCAATAGCCCCGGTTTTGTTCAACCCGCATAAACTCGACAACTTGCTGAACGCATTTGCTGTCGGCATGCTCTTGCGCCGATTTGGCCAGTCGCTGCATCAGCGCACCCTCAGTTTCAGTAAACAAGGATTTATGCAAAGCACGCAGCGCATTAATTTCGGGTCGTGAGAATTGACGCCGCTTCAGGCCAACCAAATTAAGGCCGGACAATACGGCGCGATTGCCGGTCGCTGCACCAAACGGAATAACGTCTTCAACCACAAGGCTGCCGGCGCCGATAAAGGCGTGTTGACCGATGCGGCAGAATTGGTGAATGCCTACCAGACCGCCAAGAATGGCCCAATCACCAACCGTAACATGGCCACCCAAAGTCGCATTATTGGCGAGAATGACATTATTGCCGACAATGCAATCATGCGCCACATGAGAGCCCATCATAAACAAGCCATCGCTGCCGACTTTGGTGACACCGCCGCCACCTTCCGTACCCGGGTTCATCGTCACATGTTCACGAATGCGATTGCGCGGACCGATTTCCAGCGACACATCTTCATTCTCGAATTTCAAATCTTGCGGAATATGACCGATGGAGGCAAACGGATAGATATGCGTTCCGGCACCGATGCGCGTATTGCCGGTAACAACAACATGGCTTTCCAACACCACATCATCCGACAATTTAACATTGCCGGTGACGGTGCAATAAGGGCCAATGGAAACGCCGTCACCAAGAATGACGCTATCCTCAACAATTGCGGTCGGATGAATACTGTTCATGAAAGACTGATACTGCCAGTTGAATCCGGCAGCAAATAAACGATTGTAACGGATTATTACGCAAAAGCGCGGTTATCCGTCCT
>CBFIHY010000018.1:0-14789 GCA_965662315.1 Alphaproteobacteria bacterium | reverse complement strand
CAGGCGGCGAAAGACGGCCCGGCGGCGGCTTCCGGCAATCCGGTTAACCGCATCGGCCCTGCTGTGCGGGCTTGTTTTTCCATAATCGATTGCGCCAATTCAGGGGCGCCGTTTAATTGCGATGCGCCGCCTGTCAGCACCACACGGCGACCGGCTAAATGGCCAAGCCCGCTGGCATCAATTTTCTTCATCACCATTTCAAAAGTTTCTTCAAGGCGCGGACGAATGATTTTGGTCAATTCGCTACGCGGCAATGTCTGATGGTCGCCACCCAAAACCGGCACTTCAAATTGCTCGCGCTCACCGACCGGTGTCGCCAAGGCGCTGCCATAAAGGGTTTTAATACGCTCAGCCGTCGCCACAGATACATTCAGCCCATGCGCAATATCGGCTGTGATATGACGCCCACCAACCGGCACAACCGTGGTGAACAGGCTTTCGCCTTCATAAAAAATACTGGCGCTTGTTGTGCCGCCGCCCATATCGACTTGCATCACGCCAAGGTCAATCTCGTCTTGCATCAGCGTCGACAGCGCACTGGCCAAAGGCGTGACAACCAGTTTATCGCATTGCAAATGGCAGTGCTCGATACAGCTCAGCAGATTTCGAACCGCCGTAGACGGGGCCGACATGAGATGCATGGAGACGCGCAATGTTTCGCCAAACATGCCGCGCGGCTCGGCAATGCCGTAAGCATCATCAATTTCATATGCGATCGGAATGGCGTGCAATATCTCCGCCTCTTCCGACCAAAACGCTTCCAGCGCGTGCCGCATGGCCAGCGCCATATGCTCTTCCGTCACCGCTTGCCCGTTAAGCGGCACTTCCGCTTGGCAAATTTGACTGTGCAAACGATTGGCGGAAAGGCCGATAAACACATTGCGCACTTCCATTCCGGCCATGCGCTCAGCCGCATCAACGGCGGCGCGAATACTGTCTTCGGCAGCCCGCATATCGGTGACTTGGCCGGCATTCAAACCCTCTGAAAGCTGGTGGCCGAAACCGGAAATACGAATTGTGCCATTGCCGTCATCGCTATGCTCGCCAATCAAACAGGCGATTTTCGACGAGCCGACATCGAGCGCGGCAATAGTGCCACGGCGCAAGGGCATGGGCCGCGTTTTACCTATCCGATTATGGTCAAGCGGTCGGTTCACGAAGCGGTCTCCTCATTCGGTTTGTTTTTGCCGGTGGAGCGTTTAACGGTCGGGCTTTTGGCGGTTGGACGCAGCAAGACGCGGTCGGGCATGCGTAAATCAATCGCTTGGTTTTCAATCGCCAAAATGCGCCGCTCTTTTTCCAAATCCATCAGCCGGTCAAGCGCATCGGTGACACCATGCGCCGGTAAATGCACCGCACCACCATGGTCGAGACGCACGGTCCAACGCCGGCCACTATTCCAATGCGCCGCAACCATGCGATTGCGTAATACCGGATAGGCCTGCAACATATCCATGAAATCTGCAGCGCGCAGCGTCGCGCCTTGGCCGGAAAACACCGGAAGATGCGCAAATGGTGCCAAATGATGACGGGTAATGGTGACGCCATTGCGGTCAATCAGACCGACATCTTCACCGGTTTTATAAAATGCAAACGGCTCGCGCTCGACCAATGACACATGAACAATATTCGGCAAGCGACGCAGCACGACGGCTTTCTCAATCCATGGCAGGGCCTCAATGCGGGCATGAATACGCGGCAGATCGATGGCAAAAATCGGGCTGTTCGGCGCAACATTTATCGCTTCCAGCAAATCATCTCTTTGCGTGCGCTTGCGCCCTTCCACGGTGATGTCATTGACGCGAAAGCCAATCTCAGCCGTCAGTTCATGGGTTTTGCCGCGCACCAAATCAGCCACCGGCACCAGCGCTTGCAAACGGAACACGGCGACAGAAGACGCAACCAGCACAAAAGCAATGGCCGCGAGACGCAGGCGACGACCCGACCAGATAATCATCAAGCCGATAAACAATAAATTAAACGGCGTCGCCAAAACCGAGAACAACATATTGCGCAAGCGCGATGTCGCATTGGCGCTCGCCGCCTTTGTCTTTTCTATCTTCGGCATGATGCATCCTCCACAATCCATTTCACCAATTGGGTAAAGTCGATACCGCGCAAAGCGGCCATTTCAGGCACCAGCGATACCGGCGTCATGCCGGGCTGGGTATTAATCTCAAGCAGGGCCAGTGTGTCTTCGGCCGGGTCATATCGAAAATCGGAACGGGTGACGCCGCGGCAACCAAGCAGCATATGCGCCTCGAGGCTGATATCGCGAATGCGTTGCGCAAGCGCCGCATCAATATTGGCCGGACATTCATGTTTGGAGCCGCCTTCATCATATTTGGCGCGATAATCATACCAACCATTGCTCGGCACGATTTCCATGACATCCAAAGCCTCATGCCCCATCACCGCACAGGTCAATTCGCGACCGGCGACGTATTTTTCAACCATCGCCATGCCGTCAAACGCCCAACCGGCATCACTCAGACTATCCGGCAATTGATTGCTGCCTTCGGTAATGATTTCTATGCCGACACTGGAACCTTGATTGACCGGCTTCACCACATAAGGCGGCGGCATCGGGTGGTCTTGCACGCTGCCTTTGGCAACCAATTCAGACGCCGCAATCGGCAATCCGGCGGCGGCGAAAATCTGTTTTGATAATTGCTTATCCATCGCCAAGGCCGAGGCGCGCACGCCGGAATGGGTATAGGGAATTTCCAGCACTTCCAGCAGTCCCTGCACTTCGCCATCCTCGCCGCCAACACCATGCAAGGCGTTGAAGCAAATATCCGGCTGTAGCGCGTCCAGCTGTTTATCCAATTGGTGGGTCACATCCACTTCGCTGACTTGATAATCAAGCTGGCGCAGCGCGGCGGCGCATTGTGCACCGGATATCAGACTGACTTCGCGCTCCGGCGACCAGCCGCCCATCAAAACGGCAATATGTTGAGACGTGCTCATATCGCCTCCCCTAACCGTTTGATTTCCCACTGTAATTCTATGTCTGCCGTGTCTTTTACTTTGTCGCGCACGGTCTCGCCCAAGCGCTCAATATCGGCCGCACTGGCATTGCCATGATTAATTATGAAATTGCAATGCTGCTCTGAAATTTGCGCATCGCCGATTTGCAAGCCACGGCATCCGGCCGCGTCAATCAACTTCCATGCTTTCACCCCATCAGGGTCTGCGCCGCTTGGGTTTTTGAAAGTCGAGCCACCGGTGCGTGATTTAATCGGCTGGCTGTCTTCGCGCTTATCGGAAATGGCTTGCATCTCCGCCTCAATGGTTTCGCGTGCGCCCGGCACGGCGTTGAACCGCGCGGCTATATAAAGCGCGAAATCGGCCAAGCCGTTATGGCGATAAGACAAGTTCAACTCATCGACCGTTAGCGTGTGCATTTGCCCCTGTCGGTCGAGCATATCAATCTCTGCCAGCACCTCGCCGGTCTCGCCGCCATAGGCACCGGCATTCATCGCCAAGGCACCGCCAATAGCGCCGGGAATACCGCGATAAAAAGCCAAACCTGACAAGCTCATCTCAGCCGCCGCACGAGCCAGCCTGACATCCAGACATGCGGCACCGGCTTCAATTGTCGTCTCGTCAATTTGCGTAACTTTGCCGAAAGCGGCGCCGAGGCGAATGGTGACGCCACGCAAACCGCCATCGCGAATAAGCACATTGGAACCGGCCCCCAAGACAGTAAGCGGCACCTGTTGCGGCACGGCTTTCAAAAACGCCGCCAAATCGTCGCTATCGGCCGGCATGAAAACGATATCGGCCGGCCCGCCGACACGGAACCAGCACAAATCGGCCATGCTGACATTATCCAGCAGCTTACCGCGCAAAGCAGGCAGCGCGTTCAGCCAATCGGGCTTATCCATATGGCGTGCTGCATCAGCCATTTAACAACCCTTCCAATTGTGCCGGTAAGTCATAAGCCAAAGCCGAAATGGAACCGGCCCCCATGCATACAATGACGTCACCGGCCTGCACTTCAGGCGCCAGTGACGCGGCCAAAGCGTCATTCTCAGCCACCGCAATGACATTGCGATGGCCATGTGCGCGCAAGCCTTCTGCCAATGCGTCGCTATTAATGCCGTCAATCGGCGCTTCACCGGCAGCGAAGACCGGCAGGGTCAGCACTGTGTCGGCATTATTCATACATGCGCAAAAATCGCCGAATAAGTCGCGCAAGCGGCTATAGCGATGCGGCTGCATAATGGCGATGACACGGCCCGAACTGACCGCACGCGCGCTTTCCAAAACCGCGCTGATTTCAACCGGATGATGGGCGTAATCATCAAAAATCCTGACATTGTCGCCAATCTCGCCAACCGCGGTGAAGCGACGCTTGACGCCGCCAAAACCATTAAGCGCTGAGGCAATCGACGATTTGGTTGCGCCCAATTCAAGACCCGCGGCAATCGCTGCCAGCGCATTTTGGAGGTTATGCTTACCGGCCATTGGCAGGCACAGATTTTCAATCGTGTCTTGCGTATCATTGCGGCGGTCGCGGCAAATCACATCAAAATGCTGCCGCAGACCGTCTTCGCGAATATTAATGGCGCGAATATCGGCTTGCTCGCTCAGCCCATAAGTCATTAATCGCCGATCGGTGACGCGGCCCACCAAGGCCTGCACTTCCGGATGGTCGAGGCAAACAATGCCGACACCGTAAAACGGGATGTTTTGAATATAGCTGTCAAAGGCGGCCCGCAGCCCGTCAAAATCGCCGTAATGCTCAAGATGCTCAGGGTCGATATTGGTGACGATACCAATGGTCACCGGCAAGCGAACAAAGGTGCCGTCGCTTTCATCCGCTTCGACAACCATCCACTCGCCCTTACCCAGCCGCGCATTAGTGCCATAAGCATTAATGATACCGCCATTAATCACGGTCGGGTCCAAATCGGCCGCATCCAACATCGCAGCGGTTAGCGAGGTGGTGGTGGTTTTGCCATGCGTGCCGGCAATGGTGATGCACGGCTTCAATCGCATTAATTCAGCCAGCATCTCAGCCCGCCGCACGACGGGAATATGTTTTTCACGCGCCGCCAGCACTTCCGGATTATCCGGCGACACGGCAGAGGAAATCGTCACCACACCGGCCCCGTCGACATTTTCAGCCGCATGGCCGACCGCCACTTTAATGCCCATATCGCGCAAACGCTTGGTATTGGCATTGTCCGACATATCGCTGCCCTGCACCTCATAACCCATGACGTGCATCACTTCGGCAATGCCGCTCATACCAATGCCGCCAATGCCAACAATATGAACACGGCCAAACGGGCGCAAAGCGGCAGGCTGGGGCATATTCGGTGACGTTGCGTCAGGCATTGACCCCTCCCTGCTGTTGCTCAATTTGCACCGGCTTATCCATGGCCAGGCAGTCGACATAACGGAACAGTCGACCGGCAGCGTCCAATTCACCAAAGCTGCGCGCGCGGTCAGACATATCGCGCAAGGCTTGGTCATTGAGCATTAGCTGCTCCAATTCTTGCGCCAATTTTTCGGGCGACATATCGCTTTGCGGCAGCAAAATCGCGCCGCCTTCATCGGCCAGCTCGCGCACATTATTGGCTTGGTCTTGGTCTAATGAGCCGGGCAAAGGCACAATAATCGCGGGCGTGCCAAGCGCGGTCAGCTCTGCAATTGTCGCCGCACCGCCACGCGCCACCATTAAATGGGCACGCCGCATACGGCTCGGCAAATCAGAGAAGAAGTCACGAATTTCCGCGTAAACACCCATCTCGCCGTAAATATCAAGCGCTTCGCGCATATCGGCTTTGCGCACTTGATGAACAACCCGCAAGCGCTTTTGTTGGTTTTCAGGCAGTAATGCAATCGCCGCCGGCACCGTTTTGGCGAAGACACTGGCGCCTTGGCTGCCGCCGAAAATCAGCAATTCAAACGGTCGACCGGGTGACAAGAAACGATAGCCGCCTTGCGCTGCTTTCAGCACTGCAGGGCGCAATGGATTACCGGTACGCCGCGCCCGCTCGGCAGCACGCGTCGGCATATTGGCGGTATTGGCATAGCTGGTTGCGACATAGCTTCCGCTATTGGCAGCCAAGCGATTAACACGGCCCAGAACCGCATTTTGTTCATGCACCAATACTTTGCGACGCAATAGGCGTCCGGCGAAAACCGGCCCAAATGACGGATAACCGCCAAAGCCGATAATCACTTTCGGCTGCAATTTCAAAATCAAAAACAATGAAACCAAAACGCTGACGCTCAGCGTTAATAGGCGGAAAGGCAGCGCCAAAATACCGCCTGCATAAACCGTCGCCGCCGGAATATTATGAATTTCCATCGGCATCAATTCCGCAACAAACGCCATGCCGCGCTTATCGGTAGCGAGATGCACATCATAGCCGTTCTTTTTCAATTGCTCGGCCAATGCACTGGCCGGGAACATATGCCCTGCTGTGCCACCAGCAGCCAAAATAATGGTGTCGTGCGTACTCATGCGCGTCCCCCGGAAGATAAATGCAAAGCAGTGGCAGGCATGGCGCGCGTCATTAAATGCGCCGTGCTGCGGCGGCGCATAAGGCCAACCAACATGCCCATGGTAATGGCCGATGCGAGCAGCGATGAACCGCCATAAGAAATGAAAGGCAATGTCATGCCTTTAGACGGCATCAGATTGAGATTGACCGCCAGATTGATGATTGCCTGCAGGCCGAACATACAAATAAGACCGGCGGCTGAAAGCTGCACCCAATGCTCGCTTTCCTCGCGCATTGCCATGAGGGCGCGCCAGACCAGAAAAGCAAAAGTCAGAATAATAAAACCGGCAATCAGCAGACCGCCTTCTTCCGCCGCCACTGCGAATACATAATCGGCATGCGCATCCGGCAAGATTGATTTCACCTGCCCATCCCCCGGGCCGACGCCGGTAATGCCACCGGCTCGAATGGCATCCATCGCCTTATCGACTTGATAGGTATCGCCGGTCGACGGGTCGAGAAAGCGGTCAATGCGGCTGGAGAAATAGGCATAGCTTGAATAGACATAAGCGCCCGCCACCAAGCCGAGACCGCCCAATATGGCGATTAATTTCAGCGATCCGCCGGACAAATAGAACAAGCACATCCAAACCAGCGCCAGCAAAATCGTTTGCCCGAAATCCGGTTGCATAGCCAAAAGAAGCGAGCAGAAAACCAGTAGACTGAAGGCGGCCCAAATATCATGCGCATGAAACTTGGCCCGCTGCCGCGCCATCAGCCAAGCGCTGACTACAACAAAAGCAGGCTTTAAAATTTCAGACGGCTGCACCGAGACACCGGCAATAATCAGCCAGCGCGTGGCACCTTTGACGGTGACACCGGCAAACAAGGTAAGCAAAACACCACCAATCGAACCGATAAGCAGCAAGACGGCGAAACGGCGTATCCATATGGCATCCAGCATAGAGACGGCGATGAAGACAAAACCGGCCAAGGTTAAAAACACCAATTGCTTATTGGCAAAGTGATAAATCGATTTGCCAATGGTCTGCGCCACCGCCGGACTGGCGGCCAAAGCGGCAAGAAAACCAAAGGCCAGCAAAACCAACACGCCGATAACCATCGGCCGATCAACCGTCCACCACCATTGCGCCAATGGCCCGCGACTTGTTCTGGAAAGAAGCCCGCTCATAAAGCCCCCTCCTTCCACAAATTAACCGCCTCGCAAAAGGCCGCACCGCGCGCCTCAAAATCGGCAAATTGGTCAAATGAAGCGCAAGCCGGTGACAATAATACCACCGGCATGGCAGCTGCATCGGCTTGCGCCTTATCGGCGGCGGCATGCACGGCACGCTGCATGGTCTCAGAGATTTCGCTTGGCATGGAAGCGGGCAACGCATCGGCAAATGCCTGCGCCGCTTCGCCAATCAGATAAGTATTGCGAATATTTTTGAAATGCGGTGCCAGCGCATCCAATCCCAACCGACCGTTTTTATCGGTTTTGGCGCGACCACCGGCAATCCAGTAAATCGTCTCAAAAGCGGCCAGCGCATGGCGCGTCGCCTCAATATTGGTCGCCTTGCTGTCATTGACAAATCGAATGCCGCGATGCGTGTCAACGGTTTGCAGCCGATGCGCCATGCCGCCAAAACTTTGAAACGCCGCCTCAATATCGGCCAAAGACAAGCCCATAAACTGCCCGACAGCCAAAGCGGCGGCGGCATTTTGGGCATTATGCTGACCGCGCAAAGCAGCGCATGATGATAAGTCAATCGCCCCCTTGGCGGTTTCAATAGCCGCCATTTGATAATTTATCTCGCCCTGCCCGCTAGCACTGAGACGCGTGACCTCGCCCGATAGCGTGTCAGCCAAAGCGCGGCTGGGCGCGTCATCAATGGCAATAATTTTGCCGCGGGCTGATTTGCCGTCGGCAAATAATTTCGCTTTGGCGGCAACATAACCCGCAATATCGCCGTGCCGGTCGAGATGGTCGGGCGTGATATTCAGCCAAACGCCAATATCAGCAGCAAAACGATTGTTTAAATCAAGCTGATAGGAAGACAGTTCCAGCACGTAAACCGCGCCCTGCTTAATCGGTAAGTCCAAAACCGGCGTGCCGATATTGCCGCCCATATGCGCGTCATGCCCGGCCATTTGCAACATATGCGTGACCAACGCAGTGGTGGTTGATTTTCCATTCGTGCCGGTAATGCCGATAATCGTTACTTGCTCACGCAAACCGGCATGGCAAAGCGCGTCATGGAATAAATCCATATCGCCGATAATTTCCGCGCCGACAGCTTGCGCAGCGCGCACGGCCGGATGCGGCTCAGGATGAGTAAGCGGCACACCGGGACTGACGATTAATCTTTCGGCCCCTGGCTTTTGTTGTGCCATATGCGCCACCGGATTGCTCAATTCGACACCCAGTTTTGCAGCCTTGTCGCGGGCCGCTTCATTATCGTCCCATGCCAACACATGATTACCGGCAGCGCGCAAAGCGGCCACCGCCGCTAAGCCCGAACGGCCCAGACCGAAGACTGCGCTTGCACCGGAATATGTTGGCAAAGAAATCATCAATTACCTCAGTTTCAACGTCGCCAAGCCGACCAAGGCCAGCACCACGGAAATAATCCAGAACCGAATGACAATCGTGCTTTCCGCCCAACCGCGCTGCTCGAAATGATGATGCAGCGGCGCCATGGCGAAAACGCGCTTGCCGGTTAATTTGAAAGAAGCCACTTGCACAATCACCGACACCGCTTCCAGCACAAACAAGCCGCCAATAATGGCCAGCACCAATTCATGCTTGGTGATAATGGCAATCGTGCCCAGCGCGGCGCCCAAAGCCAGCGAGCCGGTATCGCCCATAAACACCGCGGCAGGCGGCGCGTTATACCAGAGGAAACCGAGACCGGCGCCGATAAGAGCCGCGCAAAATACCGCCAATTCACCGGCACCGGGCACGTAATGCACTTGCAGATAATTAGCGAAAATCGCATTACCGATGAGATAGGCGATAAAGCCGAAACTGGCGGCGGCTATCATTGTCGGCACAATCGCCAACCCATCCAGGCCGTCGGTTAAATTAACCGCATTGGAAGAGCCGACAATAACAACCACACCGGCAACCACATAAAGCGGCAGACCGAAAGGCAGCAGCAAATCTTTCAAAAACGGCACCGCATAGCTGGTTGCCAGCTCGCCCGGTAAATTGGCGCTGATGAAAATAATCGCAACAATCGCGATAATCGCTTCCAGCACCAGCTTGATACGACCGGGCACGCCATCGCTGGAGCGGTCGCGCAATTTCATATAATCATCGGCAAAACCGATAAGCCCGAAACCGAGCGTCACCAGCAGCGCAATCCATAAAAAGATGTTGCCGAGATCGCCCCAAATCAGCGTCGAGCCGATAGAGGCCAATAGAATAAGAAGACCGCCCATGGTTGGCGTGCCGACTTTTGTCGTTAAATGCGATTGCGGCCCGTCAGCCCGTATCGGCTGTCCGCGCCCTTGCCGATTGCGCAGCGTGTTAATCATCCACGGGCCAAGCAAAAAGCTCAGCAAAAGCGCGGTCATCACCGCACCGCCGGCACGAAAAGTGATGAAGTTGATTAAATTGGCACCCGGCACATCGCCCAATAATGGCAGTAAATAATACAGCATCAGCCTATTCCCTCTTTTTGTTCGCGCGCCTCAACTGAGTTGCCGGCAGAGGTGTCGGTAAAGGCGGTGAGCAGGCCATTGCTGACCAAATTCATCCGGCTGGCATTTGAGCCTTTGACCATCACCACATCATTGCCTTGCAAATCAGTGCGTAAAATTTCCAGAACATCGGCATGGCTGTCGGCATGCGCGCCAATGCGGCCGGGCGATAAAGCTTCGTGCAAATGCCGCATGAGCGGGCCGCAAGTAATCACCATATCAATATCAGCGTCATCGATTTGCGCCGACAGGCCGATATGCATGGCGCGCGCTTCTTCGCCCAATTCAGCCATATCACCAAGCACCGCAATGCGGCGTCCACGCCCAAGACGCGGGGCCAAACCCAAAGTGGTTAAAGCCGCCGCCATCGAGGTCGGATTGGCATTATAACTTTCATCAATCAGCGTAATCGGCGCTTCTTCAGCCCCCAGCCGATAGCGCGCGCCGCGCCCTGACAGGCCTTCCATTTGCGCCAAAGACAAAGCAGCCAATGCCAAATCCGCACCGGCATGACTGACCGCAGCCAGCACAGCCAGACTATTGGCCACCAAATGCGCGCCGGCGGCACCGATTTTATATGTCACTTCATGAGCTGAAATTTGGGCCGTCACGCAACTGCATGTGGCGTGTAATTTGCACCGCGTCGCCCGCACCGGCGCATCGGCTTTACCATCGGCAGAAAACGAGGTGACTTGCAAACCGTGTGCTTCGGCTTTATCGGCCAGCGTTTTAAAATGCGCATTATCGGCCGGCAAAATGGCAATGCCGTCTTTCTCAACCGCTTCAAAAATCTCTGCCTTGGCTAAAGCCAATGCGGTCATTGAAGCAAAGTTTTCAATATGCGCCGTGCCAATAGTGGTGATGAGCGCGCTATGCGGCTTCACCATATCGACCAATGCAGCAATTTCTCCGGCATGGTTCATGCCCAACTCAAATACTGCAAAATCACAATCAGACGGCATCCGCGCCAAGGTGAGCGGCACGCCGATATGATTATTGAAAGAGCGTTCCGCCGCATGCACTTTGCCCGAATGAGACAAGGCTTGCGCCAGCATGGCTTTGGTGCCGGTTTTACCGACACTGCCGGTAATGGCGGTAATATGCGCGGCACTGCGGGCGCGGGCAGCGCGGCCCAGCGCCTCCAAAGCCAGCAGCGTATCATCGACACGCAGCAGCACCGCATCATCATCCAAACCATCGGCGTTAAAATCTTCACCGACCAAGGCGGCCGCCGCCCCTTGCTCAAAAGCAGCGGCGACAAAATCATGGCCATGCGCCTGCTCGCCCGCCAAGGCGACAAAAATATCACCGGCGTTTAATTCGCGCGTATCAATGGCCAACCCATTGGCCTGCCAATCATGCGGCGCATCGGCCCGCAAGCGGTCTGCAAGCGCGGCAACCACATCAACACCGGTCCATAAACAGTCAGCCATGCGCGCCTCCTGTTTCCACCAGCGTCGCTCGCGCAACATTGACATCATCAAACGGCACAATTATGTCGCCGATTATTTGTCCGGTTTCGTGTCCCTTACCGGCCAGCAGCACCAAATCATTGTCATTGGCCGCATCAATAATCGCCGCAATGGCTGTCGCGCGGTCAGCGATATTTGTTGCCTGTGGACAGCCCGCGCAAATGGCGGCGCGAATATCATCGGGGTTTTCACTGCGTGGATTATCGTCTGTAACAAAAACAATATCCGCCGCCTTGGCTGCCACCGCCCCCATTTCCGGCCGCTTGCCAATATCGCGATCGCCGCCGCAACCGAACAATACCAGCAGACGCCCGCCCTCCGGCAAATGCGCCCGCAGAGCCGATAGCGCATTTTCCAACGCGTCCGGCGTATGCGCATAATCGACAAATACGGCCGCGCCATTTTCTTTGCGGCCGGCCAATTGCATTCGCCCACGCGGCGCGTGCAGGTTTTTACACGCGGCCAGCAGGGTTTCGTTCTCAACCCCAAAGGCTTGCGCCATACCAAGGGCCAGCGTCAGATTTTCAATTTGGAAATCGCCGATAAGCGGCACTGTCACCAATTCAGCCACATCGCCCAAAGCAATGGTCAATTCAAGACCGGTGGCGCGGCGACCGCTCAATGCAATATGCACATCATCGCCAATTCGTCCGACCGGTTTCACGGCGCGTCCGGCGGCTGCGCAAGCCTCCGCCAAGCGCGCGCCGACCGGATGGTTCATGGTGATGACAGCCGTTCCCGCCGCATCCAATACTTCGGTAAACAGCCGCGCTTTGGCCGCCTCATAGGCTTCCGCACTTGGATGATAATCAAGATGGTCGCGGCTGATATTGGTAAATCCGGCAACCGAAACATGCACGCCGTCGAGGCGATATTGCGCCAAGCCATGACTGGATGCTTCCAGCGCAACATGGCTGATGTGATGCGCGGTCAAATCGCGCAAGGCCGCATGCAGGCGCACCGGCTCCGGCGTTGTGTGCTGCAAGGGGGCGCTATAATCGGCAGCTTCAATGCCCAGCGTGCCCATGGAAGCTGCTGCGTGTCCGGCAGTTTGTAAAATCTGGCGCAAAAATACGGCGGTTGATGTTTTGCCATTTGTGCCGGTAATGGCGGCAATATGCGGCGGTTGTGTTTCAAAAAACCGCGCCGCCATGCGCGCCAAATCACGACGCGGATTATCGCTTGTGACAACCGGCACACCGGCAATAAGCGGCTGGTCGGTTAAAATAGCTGCCGCACCATTTTCTATTGCCTGCCCGACATAGGCTTTGCCATCGGCTTGCGTGCCTGACAAAGCGGCAAATAAATAGCCCGGCTGCACGGTGCGACTGTCCGCACTCAGCCCGCAAATATCGACATTTGCCAATTTCTCATTCGGAGTTAGCGCAAGCTCAGCGAGACGCATGGGCCACCTCCGTCTCTTCAGATATCGGCATCGGTAAAGCCGCTTGCTCAACCGGTGTTTCAAATTTCGGCAAGACGCCGAGAAGCGGTGCAATGCGGCGCACAATATCCGCCGCCGCCGGGGCCGCATTCCAACCGGCCAAATTATAACCATAAGTTTCGTCAGTCGCCTGCGGCTCATCCAGCATCACCAGCATCGCATAGCGCGGCGCATGGGCCGGAAACGCGCCAAGGAAAGATGTCACCAACGCGTCTTGATTATAGCCGCCGGCTTGCGGTTTTTCGGCCGAGCCGGTTTTGCCCAATACTTGATAGCCCGGCACATCGGCTTTGCGACCGGTGCCGGTGGCGACCACGGCGCGCATCATATTGCGAATGGATATGCTGGTGCCGGCGGCAATCACCCGTTCACCGACCGGCAGATCAACTTTGCGCAAGCTTGGCGGATATAAAACGCCACCATTAACCATCGCCGCACCGGCCATAACCGCATGCAATGGCGTGACCGAAATCCCGTGACCGTAAGAAGAGGTGGCGCGCTCAATATCAGTCCAGCGTGTCGGCGTGAGCGGCGCGGCACGTTCCGGCAATTCAATCGCCACCGGATCGGCAAAACCAAGCCGTTCAATAAATTCATAATGCGCTTCATCGGGCACGCGCAGGGCCAATTTGGCCGAACCGATGTTCGACGAATGAACGATAATTTCTTCAATGCTGAGCGGTCTTTTTTGCCCGTGCACATCGTCAATTTCATAGCGGCCGATTTTCAAAGGCTCCGTCGTGGCAAACACCTCAGAGGTCGTTACCACCCCACTATCCAGCGCCATGGCGGCGGTAAATACTTTGAAGATGGAACCAAGCTCATAAACACCCAAAGTCATGCGATTGAAATGCGGTGCCTGCCCATTTCGCATCGGCGCATTGGCATCGAAATCAGGCAAGGAGACCAGCGCCAGAATTTCACCATTATGGACATCGACAATAATCGCGCCGCCCGCCTTGGCAGAAAATTCAGTGATTTTTTCAGACAGCACATCGCGCACTGCATGCTGCACGCGAATATCCAAACTGCTTTGCAAAACATTATTCGGCGTCACCTCATCCAGCATGGCCTCTGCGGCCAAACGGTCGAGATAAAGCTCTAAACCCGACAGGCCGCGCATATCAGAACTGGCAAAACCGACCGTATGGGCGGTCACTTCACCGGCCGGATAAACGCGGCTTGTGTCGCGTGTCAGTTTCAAGGCCGGATTGCCAAGCGCCAAAACATCCAATCTCTCAGCCGGTGTCAGTCCGGCAAGCAGCGTCACATAGCGGCTTTTGCCGGATAAAAGCCGAGCGGCACGCGCTTCATTCAAGCGCGGTAAAATTGCTTTCAGCTGTCCGGCCATCGCTGCGCCATCGGAAACGTCGCCGGCATCGGCACCCAGTGTAAGGGTCGAGATTTCGGTCGCCAACACCACACCATTGCGGTCGGTAATGGTCGGGCGAGTTTGATTATCCGGTGCCGTCCCGCGTGCCAAACCAAACGGCTTGGCGTCAATCACGGTTAACTGCACCAAGCGTCCGCCAAGCACGGCAAAAACCACAAAGAAGCAAATCAAGGCAACGCGCAATCGGCTGCGCGTTGTTTCCACCGCATGATGCGATAAGTCGCCGGGCCGCCGACCCAGCCGCCCACCGAGCACCAGCGCCCAGTCATGGCCAATCGGTACCAAGGGCAGCTTATTGCGGCTCATCG
>CBFIHY010000017.1:0-15522 GCA_965662315.1 Alphaproteobacteria bacterium | reverse complement strand
GCCTGAGTGGTGACGCCGCCCCTGCCGAAGCGTTTGGCTTGGAAGATGTCAGTGGCGTGGCCGTTGTGCCGCAAATGGCTGAAGGCAAAAAATGCCAGCGTTCTTGGAAAATTCTGCCCGAGGTCGGCTCGGTTGACGGCTATCCTGATTTGACCCCGCGCGATGCGGCGGCAGTGGCCGAATATGACGCCCGCTAAACACCTCACAATAAAACAGGCTTTGGGCCTGACATTGCTTCTCGCACTTATCGACCAGCTCAGCAAAATCGCCATTGTTTATGGTGCCGGATTTGCAACGCATGAAAGCGTGCAGGTTTTGCCGTTTCTCAATTTCACATTGGTTTGGAATTACGGCATTAGCTATGGGCTGTTTTCTGACGGCGGCATGAGCGGTCGGGTGTTTCTTATCGGTTTGTCCATTGTCGCGATTGGCGTGTTTGTTTTTTTGATGCGCGGGGCTGAAAATAATTTTCAGTCGCTCGCCTATGCGCTTATTTGCGGCGGTGCCCTCGGCAATTTAATCGATCGCTTATGGCACGGCGCAGTGGTTGATTTCATTTCGCTGCATGCAGCCGGCTATTATTGGTATGTGTTCAATCTGGCCGATATTTGGATAACATTGGCAGTCATTTTATTGCTGTATGAGGCATTTTTTGTGAAAGCCCAGAATAATGAAGCCGAAACCGCGTCAAAAGATAGCGACTAGCGCGACGGGCTTTGCTATGCGGCCAATATCCGCTATATACGAGCGATGAAAAATTTACTCCGCTTCGCCTTTATTTCCGCCTGCCTGCCGGCTTTGGCCGCTTGTGGTTCCTTGGGCTATAATAAAAACCCACCCAATGAGTTTAATATTGTGCGCCGTGCGCCGCTGGTTATTCCGCCTGACTTTAATTTGCGTCCACCGGCGCAAAACACTGTCCGCCCGGCCAACCCGCAAGGGGCTGATTTGGCGAAAATGGTTGTGCTGAAGCGACCGATACAAAGCCAACGCATGGATGAGGTTGAGACGCGGCTGATTGATAAAGCGGCGCGCGGCGGCGTATTTGGTGACGGCATTCGCGAGGAATTGGAAAATAGCCGCAGCGGCCGGGTCAGTGAAGACGCCGATTTGGTCGAGACGCTGGTCACTGACAGCGCACAAACGGCCTCGGAATAATTAAATCGATATGGCGATGAGGCGCTTACCGCAAATCATCTTCACCGCCTTTATGGCGTTGGCGGTCGCGGCGTGTGACACCAAGCCAAGCGGGCCGCAGGTTGAAACGGCGCGGCTTGATAATGGGCTTGAGATTATCGTCATCCCCGATTTTCGCGCCGATGTGGTGACGCATATGTTGTGGTATCGCGTCGGCTCGGCCGATGAACCGAAAGGCAAATCGGGTATTGCGCATTTCTTTGAACATTTAATGTTTCGCGGGACGCAAAATATTGCCTCCGGCGATTTTTCAAAAATCGTTGCGCAGCTTGGCGGGCAAGATAACGCCTTCACCTCCTATGATTACACCGCTTATTTTCAGCGCATCAGCAAAGATAAGCTGGGGCGGATGATGCAGATGGAAGCCGAGCGGATGCAAAAGCTTATCATCAAGCCGGATATTGTGGCGGTTGAACGCGATGTGATTTTGGAAGAACGCTCCATGCGCATTGATGGGCGACCGGGCTCGCTATTGAGCGAGAAAATGCGCCATCGCTTGCATCGCGGCACCGCTTATGAAGTGCCGGTGATTGGCTGGCGCGATGAAATTGAAAAGCTCAATGCCGATGATGCGTCGGCTTTTTATCGCCGCTATTATGCGCCGGATAATGCGGTTTTGGTGGTCGCAGGCGCGGTTCGCTTGGCTGACGTCAAAGCATTGGCACAGACCCATTACGGGGCGTTAAAACCAAGCGGTAAGCCGCCCGCCCCGCGCATTGCCGCAACTGATTTAGCGGTTAATGATTATGACCGACCGGAAGTGCGGGCCGATAATCGCGTGCGCCAAGCCAGCTGGCAACGGCTCTATCGGCTGCCGCAATATGATAAAAGCCGCGACATTGATTTCGCTGCCGCGCATGTGCTGGCCGAGATTTTAAGTGGCGGGCTGACCGGACGGCTGTATCAATCTTTGGTGGTCGAGAAAAAACTGGCGGTGAGTGCCGGTGCTTATGCCGATAGTGCGAGACTGAATAATGGCGAGTTCGGCATTTACGCCTCGCCCGTACAAGGGGTCGATTTTGCGACCTTGGCAGCGGCGATTGAGGCAGAAATCGACAAAATGAAAACCCAATCAGTGACCGCCGCCGAATTGCAACGGGCCAAACGGCAATTGGTTTCCGATTTGATTTTTGCCCGCGACAGCCAGCAAAGCATGGCCAATATTTTTGGCCGCGCCGCCATGTTGAACCAAAGCCCGGCTGACGTTTTGGCCTGGCCGCAGCGGGTCGAAGCGGTCCGCATGCAAGATGTGCAACGCGTCGCCAATGCGTTTCTTGAACGCCGTCATTCGATTACCGGCCATTTAACGGCACCGATAAAAAATGAGGCGCAGCAATGAGATTGGCGATGATTGCTCTGCTGATGGCGTTTGGCTTGAAGCCGGCCTTGGCCGCGCCGCCGGTGCAAGTGGTTGAGAAAAACGGCATTAGCGCATGGCTGGTCAGCGATAACAGCCTGCCGCTTTTAACCGTTAAAATGGCCTGGCGCAGCGGCACGGCCAGCGACCCGCAAAACCTGCCCGGCCTGACCATGATGCTGGCGCGGCTGATGAATGAAGGCGCCGGTGATTTGCCGGCTCGCGCCTTTCAACAAGCGATGGCCGATAATGTCGTATCATTGGGATTTGATGCCAGCCGCGATCATTTGACCGGCACTTTGCGTTGCCTGAACGCCTATCGCCATATGTGCCTCAGCCTGTTGCGCATGGCAGTCACGGCGCCGCGTTTTGACGATGAAGCGGTGGCACGGATGAAGCAAGAGCAAGCAACCGCCATTCGCCGCGCACAGCAAAGCCCGCGCAGCATTGCCAATTTGCAGCTGATGGAAATGGCCTTTGGTGCGCATCCATATGGGCGACCACGAAACGGCACGGCGGAAAGTCTGGCGGCGATGACGGCGGACGATATTCGCAGCCATTATCAAAACATCTTCGCGCGTGACGGGTTGAAGCTGGCGGTTGTCGGCGATATCAGTCGCAGCGAATTGCGCCGCGCGATGCAAGACGCATTCGGCAGCCTGCCGCCACACGCCAATATACCGCCCGTCAAACATGTAAAGGTCGCGCAAGGCCCAAAGGCGCGTCATATTGAACGGCGCGGGCCGCAAACCAGTATTGTTTTTGCGCATAATGGCGTCGGCTATAATGACCCTGATTTTTTCGCTGATTTTGTGATGAATAATATTCTCGGCGGCGGTGGTTTTTCTTCCCGCCTGACCGAACAAGTGCGCGAGGCGCGCGGCCTCGCCTATAGCGTTTATAGCGGCACGTCGAACTTCAATCATGCCGCTTTATGGAACGGCGCGGTGGCCAGCGATAATAAAACCGCGCAACAAGCCATGGATGTCATTCGCGCTGAAATTCGCCGTATCGGCCAAGAAGGTGTGAGCCAAGAACGGCTGGAGGCGGCGAAAACTTATTTAACCGGCGCTTATGCGCTGCGCTTTGACAGCGGCTCGAAAATCGCCGGACAATTATTGGGCATTCAATTAAACGGCTGGCCGGCCAGCTATTTCAAAACCCGCAATGACAATATCAATCTGGTTACGCGCGACGATATTCAACGCGCCGCGCAACGCCTTAATGCCGATGAATTGCTGGTCGTATCGGTCGGCGAGACGTCTGTATCGCTTGATTGATTTGCGCATTGATTTGCGAATTCTTGCGCCGCCCTATAGGCTTTAAAAATGTGGTTTCTGCCTCTTTATGATGAAAATCCGAGCTTTCGAAAGCCGTATCTGACCTATGCGATTATGGCGATATGTGTGCTGTGGTTTTTCGGCTATCAAATGGGCCGCCCGCCGGAAACAATATTGGAATATGGATTTATTCCGGCGCGCCTGTTTGCCGGATATGACCCAAGCTTCGAACATGGCATTTCGCCCTTGCCGGTTTCGCTAACCCTGCTGACGACCATGATAAGCCATGGCGGCTTTATGCATATTTTCGGCAATTTATTCGTCATGTATTTATTGGCCGATAATGTTGAAGATGCCATTGGCCATGGCCCGAAATTTATCGTTTTTGCGATTATCACCGGCACGGTCGGCACGCTGGGGCATGGCTTGGCCAATCCGGGCAGCGAAATTCCCTTGGTCGGATTGAGCGGCGTCTGTTCTGCCATGATCGGCGCCTATATTTTGCTATGGCCGCGCGCCAATATCAAAACATTGGTCGGGTTTTTCATATTCTTCCGTTCGTTCAACATTCCGGCCATTCTGATTTTTGCCTTTTGGCTGTTCGGCCAAGTCAGCGGTTTTTTAAACCCGCAAGGCAATGTCGCTTATGACGTACATATTTATTCAATGATTGCCGGCATGGTGCTGATACCGTTTTTCAAACGCCCGCAAGTCAAATTTTTTCAAAAGCCGCGCAGCAAAGCCTTCAGCCGCAGTGCCGGCCCGGCGCATGTGCCCAATACCGGCAAACGCCCCGCCGCGCCGCGTCAGATAAATCCAAATGATGGTAAAAATCCTTGGAATAGGGACGCTTAACAATGATATGCTGAGCCGCTTCGGAGTGGTTTATGCGTTTTTTGAAACAGCTAAAAAATCTGTTTATCCCGTTAGTGGTTTTGGCCGCTGCGGTGCTGTTGCAATTATGGCAGCCCTATCCGGTTGAATTCACCCGCAATTTGGTATTTGACCAATATAATCGCTGGCAGCCGCGGGTTGAGAATGACAGTCCGGTGGTGTTTATCGATATTGATGAAGCGAGTCTGCAGCGCATTGGCCAGTTTCCATGGCCGCGTAGCATTTTTGCCGATTTGGTTGAAAAAATGACCGCCGCCGGCAGCGCTGCTATTGCTTTTGATATTTTGTTTACCGAGCCGGACCGCACCGCGCCCAGTGAAATTTTGCCGATTTGGCAAACCCTATTGAACAAAGCCGACCCGAAAGCTTGGGAGGCCTTGCAAGCCGCCGTCACCGCGCAAATCACCAGCCCCGATGATGCGTTTGGCCGCGCCATGGCCAATGCACCGGTGGTGATGGCGACAATGATGAATGATGAGGTATCCACCCTGCCCAGCCCGAAGGCCGGTGTCGCCGTGCGCGCGCAGGAGATAGATGAAGCACAAGGCATTGACCCGATGCGCTCTGTACCGTCCAGCAATTACGCCATCGCCAATCGCCCGGTGCTGAACGATAATGCTGTCGGCCTTGGGTCGATTAATGCGCGTATTGATGATGACGGGATTATTCGCCGCGCTTCATTGCTGTTTCGGGCCGGTGATAATGTTTACCCCAGCCTCGCCTTGGAAAGCCTAAGGGTGGCACAACGGGCCGGTTCCATTGTTTTGCGCGCCTCAGATGTTCGCGGCGAAGGGGCATATACATCCGGCTTTGGCTTGTCGCGCTTGAAGGTCGGGCAAATCATTACACCGATTGAGCCGGATGGCAGCATGCGGCTTTATTATGCGCCGAGCGAACAAATCGACACAATTTCCGCCTATGAAATTTTGCAGCCGGATTTCGACATTATGCGGCTGGCCGGTAAAATTGCCTTTATCGGCACCAGTGCTGCCGGATTGAAAGATATTCGGGCGACCCCGCTCAACCAGGCGACGCCGGGCGTTGAAGTGCATATTCAAACCGTGCAGCAAATCATTGCCGGCACGTTTTTAACGCGGCCCATATGGGTGCAGCTTTATGAGGGCATTGCCACTTTTGTCTCCGGCCTGATACTGATTTTCATGGTTTATCGTTTTTCTTTGGTGCCGGGCATTAGCTTCATGCTGGTTTCCATCGCGCTTGGCGGTTATATTTCTTGGCAACAATTCAGCACTAATTTGATTTTAATCGATCCGGCAACGCCCGCCCTATCGGCCTTTGTTACTTTTTTGACGGCGGCGTTTTTGCATTATTTGGAGACCGCGCGCGAGCGGCGTGAAGTGCGCAATGCGTTTCAATATTATCTCGCCCCCGATATGGTCGAGCAGATAGCCTCCGACCCTGACAAGTTGAAACTGGGCGGCGAGACCCGCGATTTGACGATTTTATTTTGCGATATTCGCGGCTTTACCAGCATTTCAGAAGCTTTTGCCGATGCGCCGGAAAAACTCACACATGTGATTAATATCTTCCTGACCGGCATGTCGACGGTTATTCAAAACCGCGCCGGCACGATCGATAAATATATCGGTGATAATATTATGGCCTTTTGGAACGCACCGGCGGCGGTTGAAAATCATGCTTATGAAGCGTGCTGCGCCACTTTGGAAATGCGCGCCGCCTTAATCGAGGTAAATGAGAGCCTGCGCACAGACCCGCTACTGGGCGGCTTTGACGGCGAAATTAAGGTCGGCATTGGCCTGAATACCGGCCCGACACTGGTCGGTAATGTCGGCTCTGACCAGCGATTTAATTATTCGGTGATGGGCGATACCGTCAATGTCGCCGCCCGACTTGAAGGCCAGACCAAGGATTATGCGCAAATCATTCTCATCGGGGACAGCACCTATCAAGCGGCCAAAGCCTCGATTGATGCCGGTGCTCCGGCTTTGGCATTTCTGGAACTTGATTTAATTGCCTTGAAGGGCAAAGTATTGCCGGAGCGAATTTATGCGGTGATTGGCGGGACCGATGTTGCCGAAGCTGACGATTACGCCCCGCTTGTCGCCGCACAAGAAAAATTACTGGCTGATTATCGCGGGCAAAATTGGGACGCGGCTGAGCAGCAAGCCAAATCTCTTGCCGCTGAATATGAGGCTTTGGCAGGGTATTACGAGATGCTTACAAATCGTATACACTCTTATCGTGAGAATTCGCCCGGTGACGATTGGGACGGGCATTATATTGCGTTGAGTAAATAGCAATCATTGGGAGCATTGCGGCATTATGCATTTGGTCTTTTGGGGTACGCGCGGTTCTTTGCCGATGAACACACCGGCCCACCGCCTGTTTGGCGGCAATACTGCCTGTGTTGCCATCACCGTTGATGACCGGCGGATTATTTTTGACGCCGGATCCGGCCTCATTCATGCCGGCGGCGAGTTTATGGCCGGCGACACGCGCGAAATTGATATTTGTTTTTCGCATTTTCATTCCGACCATATTTGTGGCTTGCCGTTTTTTAAGCCGTTTTTTGACCCGTCTTTCAAAATCCGTTTGCACAGTTTCGGCATTAATGAAGCGACTTTGCATGATGCGATTGACAGCTATTTAAGCCGACCGATTTTTCCCATCAGCTTGCAGGACTTCCAAGCCGATGTGCAATTTATCCATCACGAAGACCAAGAACCGCTCAGCCTCGGCCCGATAGACATCACCTCTCTGCCGATACCACATCCGGGCGGCGCGCATGCGTTGAAAGCGACAGGCGGCGGCAAGTGTTTCGTTTACGCAACGGATACCGAGCATCAACCGGGCAAACCCAATCAGGCCTTGATTGAGTTCATGCGAGCGGCTGATATGGCAATATATGATTGCACGTTTGAAGATGATGAATTTGAAGCGCGGCGCGGTTGGGGACACTCGACTTGGCAAGAAGGCATTCGGCTGGCAAAAGCGGCAGAGGTGAAGAAGTTCGGTATTTTTCACCATGAGCCGGAACGCGATGACGACAAATTGCTGGCCATTGAGGCGCAAGCGCAATCAGAACTGCCGATAAGTCTGGTCACGCGCGATTTTATGGAAATTGAAATTTAAATTTCACGTGAGAATCATGCCGTTTTGGCATAGGCTGAGCAAATGGAACGTTTCTTTCGCATTTTCGGGCGTATTTTCGACCAATACGGGATGGTGTTTCTTGCCGCCTTGGTCGCCATTATCGCGCTGGTTGCACTTGTCGCCCTTGTCCGTCGCCGCAAAGAAAACGCCCAAAATCCAAAACAAGCAACAAATAAAAAAGCCGCACCGGAAGCCGATTTACCCGATGATATGATGGCCGCTATGCCTGAAATTGACATGGCCGAAGGCGATATGGCATTGCGCATGGATGATGATATTGCGCCGGCGCGCGCGGAGGCGACGGCCACGACACCTGCCATGAAAATTGATTTGGGCGATGACATGCCTGCCCCCGACCAATTGGACAGCGATATATCGCATCAATTTGATATGGATGATGACGGTATGGAAGAGTTGGACGACATTACCATCCCAAAAGTCGGCGAAGCACCGCCGCCGAAGAAATCACGGTTTTTCAGCGCCTCATGGCTGCATCGCGAGCATGATGATGCGCGCCCTGACGTGTATGAAGACCCAAGCATTATGGCAGCCAATAAAAAACAACGCGACGCAGCTGCCGAATGCGCGCGACTGGCCGAGATAGAACGCAATATGCTGGCTTTGCGCGAATTATATGAAGCCGGTTTAATCGCGCCGGAAGTATATGCACTGAAAGCGCGTGAATTTGCTGCCCAAGTTAGATAGGGCGCGGAAAATGCAGCCTTTGCAAAATGCCACCCGCCAAGACGGGTTTTCGCTGACCGAACTGACAACCACTTTGGCCATTATCGGCATTATTTCTGCCGCGCTGATTGCGGTGATGACCAATTTGAATACGCAGAGCGAACGAATGAATTCGCAAACTGAATTGCTGATGGCCAGCTCACAAATTTTTGACCAGATTGAACCTTGGGCCGCTTTGGCCGGCCATAAAGAAACCGCCGACGCCCTTAGTGCCGCTTCTGCCGTCAGTCTGACCGCCAGCACGGCGGTTTTCTGCTTCGATACGAACAGCTCGACACGGCAAAGGCGCGAGTTTCGTGTTGCCGATAAACGCCTGCAAAGCCGCAGCGAAAACAATGATGGCTGCACACCGGCGTCTGACGCGCTGGGCTGGGAAAACCTCACCGACCAAGTGATTTCAAGCATTGCTTTTTCCGACACTGAAGGCTCTGATTATTCATTGGATGTGACATTGCAATTGGAAAAAATTGTTCCCGGCACTGATGAGACCGTGCGCACAACCATTCGTCGGCGGTTTAATATGTTTGCCATGACACGGTTTTAGGGGCGGCGTTATGAAACAAGATATGCACGAGAACGAGACCATGAAAGCCAATCCGGAAGCCGGTTTTGCGCTGTATATGGCCATCGGTTTTATCGTGCTTATCAGCGTATTGGCCGGGTCTGTCGGCACGAAACTGAACATTGCCGCGTTAAGCGATGCCCGCAAAAACGATCGTCGCGCCGCATTGGATGAGGCGGAAGCCGGTTTGGGCAATGCCTGGCATGTATTGTCTGAAGGCTTTGCCTTGGACGCGACGTGGAGCGGCAGCGCCATTGCCGCCACGGATAGCGATATCGCATCAGACCGTGACAAATGCATCGCCCCTTATGAGAGCGACCCGGCAACTTATTACCCGTCCGCCCGCGCTACCAATGGCGACCGCGCAAGGCGCTATTTCATCAAACGCGACGGCAATAGCTATCGGCTATATGGCTGCGGTTATGATGAAAAAGGCACGCGCATTGCGTTTGGGCTTTACGATGTCTCCGGCGGCAATTTAGTGCTCAACCGGCTGCGCCGTTACTAAACCGCGACGAAGCGATGATTGCCGTTACGGGGTTTTTAATTTTTTGAAAAAATTGCGCGTGCGTGTCATCCGGCGGCCGCTTGGGCTGACGACACGCAAGGTCACCGCATAGCTGACCGGCGCCACGCCGCTGGCAATGCTCAGCGTTGAGGCATTGGCGGTATACCCATTATCGGTAAATAATATCTCTGCGCCAAAATTATTCGGGTCATTGGCCCAATCATAATCGGTGGTAATCGGCAATGTGCCATTGCGCTGAAACTGCACTGCCAATTCGCTCATCACACTATCGGCAATATAAATCATCCGCGCTTGCGCCCAGCTTGTCTCCATTAAAGCGCGATTGGCACTGACCATGGAAATCGTGCCGATAATGCCGACGGTAATCACCGTCAAAGCGACCATAACCTCGACCAGAGAAAAGCCGCTTTCGCCGTGCGCGTTACTGAACATTATAGAAGGCTGCTGAATTGACCGGCGCATCGACCGCATTTGGGGTAATCACTTCCGGCGCGAGGAAAATAACCATTTCCTGCGTATTCTTGGCGTCAGAACTGGTGCCGAGGAATGTGCCCAATAATGGCACGCTGGTTGTGCCCGGCAAGCCATTGCGGGTTTTGGAATTATCTTCCGTATAAAGACCGGCCAGCACAATCACATCACCCGGCGCGGCGATAAACTCAGTATTGATTTTACTGGTAATCTTGTCCGAGTTCGGGTCGCTGGAAACAAAGAAGTCATCATTAAAGGTAATTTTCAAACGCACATGATCATTCAGCGGATTGATGGTCGGCGTCACATCCAAGCTCAATGTCGCTTGCCGCGGCTGATAAGTGGTCGTCACATCCCCCGGAATGGTCTGCCCGCCCGGCGTCACAACCGGCGCCGATGTATTGGTGACCGGCAAATAACGGGTTTCTGACTTCTCAATTTTCGCCTGACAGCCATCCAGTGCCAAAATTGTCGGGCTGGATACTTTACGGCCCAGAGAATTGCTTTCCATGAAATCAATGGTCCATGCCAGACCCAAGCGGAAATTATTCAGCGTAAAGCTATTGGCGGCGGCCGCGCGATTGGCAAATTGCAGCGCACCGCGCACACCGACAAGATTATTATCACGCACTTCGACCAGACCCGGCAATTGCGATTTAACCGAATCCGGCAGGTCGGCAATATCAGGGTCTGTCTTGGCCTCAGTGCGAATGGCATTTTCAAGTCGGCTTTGCAACTGACGCTGCCAATTCTTCGCCACATTGACCATAAACACCTCAACCAAAACTTGCTTATCGGCTTGGTCGAGGCTCTCAATCAATTCGGCAGCCAGTTCAACATCATGTTTAAAACCGGTTACAATCACCGTATCGGCAACCGATGTCACGGTCGGGCGACGGAAATCACTATCGGTCAAAAAGCTTGGGGTCACGCCGCCGGTATCGGCTGTACCCTCACCTGCGCCGCCATTTTCACCTTCCGGCACTTGAGGCTGAACCGGAACCGGCTGAACAGGCGCTACGGGCTGGCGCGCAATGCCGCCGCCCGCGCCATTTGCGCCGGCCGCACCTTGCTGCGCCGTCGCATCATCTGCCCCATTTGACGGCACTAAATCGCTGGCAATATCGGTGACGCTGGTTGCCGCCAACGCATCTTGTAGGGCCGGATCAAGCGGCTGAATGGCGTTAGCCTGCTGCGCTTCTTGAGCCTGTTTGGCCCGCTCGGCGCGCTCGCGTGCTTGTTCGATTTGCTCGGCGCGTTTTCTTTCAGCCGCCTCGCGTTTTGCTTTTTCTTCTGCCTCAGCGGCTTTTTCAGCCGCTAAAATTTCGTCACTATAGAGCTGGGTAAAATAGCCGGTCAGTTCTTCTTGTATCTGCGCGACCCTATCGCCGCCGCCGCCACCGCCACCACAACTATTGGCCCCTTCGCTATTATAAACGGTGAATTTTTCCGTATAAATCGGCTCAGATGTGCGCAAGTTAGCGTCTTTTACCACTCGCCCGCGCAATTCGCCGGCATCAGGCCCATCAAGGAATTCAGGCGTGTCAGCGTCGCGATTTGGTTTGCCCGCCAAGGCCGCCATATCGCCAAGCCCATTACCACCATTCGCATCGCTAGCCATGCCGCCGACCGATGCGCCTTGCGTGGCCTTCGGGGCCGCGGCAATTTTCAGCAAGACTTCTTGCAGCAAAGCCTGTCTTTCCTGCCGCTCGATTTCCAATATGTTCAGCGCTTGGTCAACATCTTCCAGCGCGAATTGGGCGGTTTGGGTTTTGGTTGCTTGCTCTTGGCGCGCCGTGGCGTGCTCCAAATCCATCTCATCCAAAGCCAGCTCATTTTCCAACGCTTTTTCCTTAAACGCGACAATCGCCGCAGCGACAGCCGGCGAATAGTCTTGCTCAATAAGCGCATCATTTGTCAAAGAACGGACGCGACCGGCATCATCCGGGTGCTGGAAATAATTTTGATAAATTTGCCGCAAGGCTGATGTGTCATTATCCAGAGAACTGATTTTACGTAAATTTCTGGCACGACGATTATGAAACTCCGCCGCTGCCACCGCATCTTGAACCCGCACATTAAACTCATTTCGCGTATAAAAACGCGCAACGCTCATTTTGCGGTCATAGGCCATGGCGAGGCCATAATTATCAATCAAGATATCAAAAATATCCAAAGCATCAGCGCGAGAAATATCGAGGCTGACTTTTTGCGGCGCAGCAATCACTGACGGCGATAGATAAATTTGTAAATTTATTGAGCGCGCAAGAGATTTCAGAGCCGTCGGCAGCCGCAATCCGGCCAGATTGACGCTCAACGTCCGCGTGCCGACTTCGCTGGCCAAATCATCCATCCGTCCCAAAGAAATACCGGTATTGACGCCATTGCCGACAAACAGGAAGCTTTTATCCAGCGACACATATTCATCTTTGCGGGCCATTTCATTGCGCCCGAATATGGCCAGCGCGCCCAATTCATCATTATCCGACAGGCCGATAATGGTCGACGGCTCGGTTTCATCATATTCGGTTTCCAATTCGGCAATATAGCCTTGCAGCATTTTTTCATGCGCAATTTTAAAGCCCTGTAATTTCAAATCGCGGGTCTTGGCGTGACGCATATCCATTTGGTCGAGCAACAGCTTTTCCATATTAAATGTCGCCAATACGCCACGGCGTTCGCGCCGCACGGTTTCAATGCGCTTATCTATCGCTTTAATTTGACTTTCAATTGACCTCTTGCCGGATAAAAGCTGCGCATTATTGGTATTTTGCGTCAGCCCCATATCGTCCAATGAGAAGCTTTGCGCGCTATTGTCGGTTATGCTGTCGGCTACCACATCATCGGCAATATCATCGACTTCGATTTTGCGTGGCACACGCACTTGCAATAATTCGCGGCGCGGCGGCAAAGGCTTGAGACGCGCCGGACGTCTTGCTTCAACCTCGTCCAGCAGGCCGTCAAGGCGCGCTTGCTCAGCCCGAGCCGATGCGCGGCGGTCGTCAAATTTTTCAACCGCACCGGCCATAGACAAATCGCGTCCCGGACTTGTGCCGCAGCCATAAGCATTCACACACAGCGCTGTTGCCAAGCTGAAACGTATGAATTTACCGGTAACTGTTACTGTCTTACGCAAAAAATCTGCTTTCTATTTGGGCCGTTTCAAATTTCCCGTTGCCCGCACTTCCGATATGCGGCCAATCGCTTCGGTAATCACTTCGCGCGCAATATCTGCCATATTGCGATTGATCCATTCCTCAACCATGGGTTGGATGACTTGTGCAACCGCCAGCTTAATCGTGTCTTGCGAACGCTTTGTGTCAAACACTGAGGAGTAACGCAAAAATTCGGCGCGCAGGGCAATCGTTGCCTCTTCACTAATGGCCAAATCAAGACCCTTCATATAATGACGCATATCGCGGTTCGACATTTCGACTTGGTGGTCGGCATCGCGCTCAGCCAAATCACCTTCCAAGCTTGTCTCAGCCTGCTGCAGCAAATCTTTAATGGCGCGCTTATAGTCGTCTTCTGTGCGTAGCGTATTCATCATTTACCCTCGTCGAAAAACGAATCTCTTTTGTTTTCCGATTATAAGGGTCTTTAGGTTACAAGTTATGCAAAATCGGTGGATTACTGCACGGCACGCAAAAGATGTGGCGCAAAAAACAGCCATAAAAGCGCCGCAGGGGCCAGAAAACAGCCAAATGGCAGTTGCACCGGCGCATCACCTTTAGCCGCCGCGCGGGCCCATAAAATCGCTGCAATACCCAAAAAAGCGCCACATATGCTGGCAGTAAAGAGAATCGGTAGTAGCGATAACGGCCCCAACCACGCGCCCAGCATGGCCATCATTTTGACATCGCCAAAGCCCATGCCGTCATGCCCGCGCCATAATTTATAAATGGCGTTAATGGCGTAAATAAGCGCAAAGCCTGCCGCCGCTCCGCTCAAAGAGACCATGATATCAGGCAAGCCCGGCGCGCCAAATAATGCCAAAACCAAACCAAGCGCCAGCCCGCCAAGGCTGGTCCAATCGGGAATGATGAACGCTTCCATATCGGTGAGAAAAATCACCAACATTAAAATGACAAAAGGCAGAAAGCTGAAAAATGCCGGCAAGGATAATTGCATGAAAGCGATGAGCGTCAGCGCAGCCATCGCCAATTCGACATAGAGATAGCGTTTCGGCAGATTTTGCCCGCAGCAACCGCTTTTGCCGCCGCGTCGGAAATAACCGATAATCGGCAAATTATCAAAAAACCCCAATGGCCGGCCGCAATGAAAACAAGCTGACGGCTGTTTAACCCAATCTGTGCCGCGCAAGGTGCGCAAGGCGGCAACATTGGCAAAACTGCCGAGGCAAGCGCCGATAATCGCTACCAGAACAAAAAGCAGGTTGTTTTCCATCATGTCCGTTTTCCGCAACATCGCGCCGATAATCGGCCAAATCACTGGTCAATAATTCACGGCGCGAGTATAACCATAGATAACGTATTCGTGTAAGAGCAGAGTTAGCCAATGTCTGAAGCAGAAGAGCCTCTCCCATCCGACAATCCGGTCTATCGTTATTTGGACGAACTGCCGAAAGAATATCGCATTTCTGACTTTCATATGCGCTCCGGCAGTCCGTTGGCGATCCGCGTTAATGGCGATATCCAATTAATGGAAGAGTGCCCCATTAATAATGAAATGCTGGAAGATTTGTTCCGCACTGAATTGGGCGAAGAACTGTTTGAAACATTTGCCGAAACCAAAGATATCGACTTTGCGATTACCGTGCGCGGGGCGCGCTTTCGTGCCAATGGCTATCATACACTGACCGGTTGGGCGCTGATTTGCCGGACGATTGTTACCGAAGTGCCGAATATCGATCAGCTTGGTCTGCCGCAAGCCGTGCATAATATTCTGACTGAGAAAAAAGGTCTGGTGCTGGTAACCGGCCCGACCGGTTCCGGTAAATCCACCTCTCTGGCCTCAATGATCAATAAGATTAATCGCGAACGCTCCGAGCACATCATCACCATTGAAGACCCGGTGGAATTTGTACATTCGGAGATTAAATCGATTATCTCTCAACGCGAAGTTGGCCGCGACACGGTGAGCTTTGCCTCGGCCCTAAAAGGGGCCTTGCGCGAAGACCCTGATATTTTGCTGCTCGGTGAGATGCGAGATTATGAAACCATTTCCATGGCGCTGACAGCAGCGGAAACCGGTCACCTTGTTTTCGGCACATTGCATACATCAGGTGCAGCGGAAACCATTAACCGGATTATTGACGCCTTTCCGGCTGAAGAACAGCCACAGGCGCGCTCCATGGTCGCCTCATCGCTTAATCTGGTGATGACGCAACAAT
>CBFIHY010000016.1:0-15535 GCA_965662315.1 Alphaproteobacteria bacterium | reverse complement strand
CGCGAAATTGATGGCGGTTTGCAAAGCATTAAACTGTCCATGCCGGCGATTATCACCACTGATTTGCGTTTGAATGAGCCGCGCTATGCGTCTCTGCCCAATATTATGAAAGCCAAGAAAAAGCCAATTGATGAAAAAGAGCTGGCTGATTATGGCGTTGACGCAGCGCCGCGTCTTGAAATCGTCAAAGTGACCGAGCCGCCGGAACGCGAGGCGGGCATTAAAGTTGAAACCGTCGGCGAATTGGTCGACAAGCTGAAAAACGAAGCAGGAGTTTTATAATGAATACGCTGCTGATTGCTGAACACAATAATGAAACCCTCGCCGATGCCACTGTTAAAGCGGTAACGGCGGCTGCCCAAATGGGCGGCGAATGTCATGTGCTGGTTGCCGGTAATGGCTGTGCCGGTGTTGCCGATGCAGCTGCCAAGCTGGACGGTGTTGCCAAAGTTTTACTGGCGGAAGACGCACAATATGAAAAGCAACTGGCTGAGCCAATGGCCGCTTTGGTTACTGCAATGGCTGATGGCTATGCAACCATTGCCTCACCGGCTTCAACCAATGGCAAAAATTTCATGCCGCGCATTGCCGCGCTGCTGGATTGCAGCCAAATCTCCGACATTACGGCGGTGATTGATGCGAACACGTTTGAGCGTCCGATTTATGCCGGTAACGCCATTCAAACAGTGAAAGTCAATGAAGCGAAAAAGACCATCACCATTCGTTCAACCGCTTTTCAAGCGGCCGGCGATGGCGGTAGCGCAGCGGTTGAAGCGGCAAGTGCCGGCGACAATCCGGGCCTGTCAGAATTCATCAATGAAGAATTGACCAAATCAGACCGTCCGGAATTGACCTCTGCGAAAGTCGTCGTGTCAGGTGGCCGTGGTATGCAATCAGGCGATAATTTCCCAATGCTGGAAAAAGTTGCCGATAAGCTTGGCGCGGCTGTTGGCGCGTCACGCGCGGCGGTTGATGCAGGTTTTGTGCCGAATGATTATCAGGTCGGTCAAACCGGTAAGGTTGTTGCACCGGAGCTTTATATTGCGGTCGGTATTTCAGGTGCCATTCAGCATTTGGCCGGTATGAAGGACTCGAAAGTCATCGTTGCCATTAATAAAGATGAAGAAGCACCGATTTTCCAAGTTGCCGATTACGGGCTGGTGGCCGATTTGTTCACCGCCGTGCCGGAACTGGAAGAGGAATTGGGCAAGGCCGGATTATAATCCGGCCTTTCGCCGCCTTTAGGGGCCAATATGGCTGATATAAAAACCGTTGGAATTATCGGCGCCGGTCAAATGGGCTGCGGCATTGCGCATGTCTTTGCCTTGTCCGGCCATACGGTTTTGCTGAATGATATTTCGCAAGAGCGCATTGAAGCGGGCATTGCCACCATTACCGGCAATCTCAACCGGCAAGTGGCGTCCGAGCGTGTCAGCGAAGCCGAGCGCGACCGAGCTTTGGAACGCATTCGTCCGGCGGCCAATTTATCGCTTATGACCGAAGTCGGATTGGCGATTGAAGCGGCCAGCGAAGACGAAGCGATTAAGACCGAAATTTTGCGCGAGGTCAGCTCAGTACTGCCGGCAGGCGCGCTGATTGCTTCCAATACATCATCAATTTCCATCACCCGCTTGGCCGCCGCCACAGACCGGCCCGAGCATTTTATCGGCATGCATTTCATGAACCCGGTGCCGGTGATGAAATTGGTGGAAATCATTCGCGGCATTGCGACCAGCGATGAGACATTTGAAACCGCGCAAGCGATTGTCAAAAATATCGGCAAGACCGCCTGCATGGCAGAAGATTTTCCGGCCTTTATCGTCAATCGCATTTTGCTGCCGATGATTAATGAAGCGGTGTTTGCGCTTTACGAAGGTGTCGGCAGTGTCACCAGTATTGACCAAGCCATGCAGCTGGGTGCCAATCATCGCATGGGGCCTTTGGAACTGGCTGATTTTATCGGCCTTGATACCTGCCTGTCGATTATGCAAGTGCTGAATGACGGGTTGGGCGACAGTAAATATCGCCCCTGCCCCTTGCTGATAAAATATGTCGAAGCCGGATGGCTGGGCCGAAAAACCGGCCGTGGCTTTTATGACTATACCGGCGATGCGCCCGTTCCAACGCGCTAGTGTTGGACCAAAGTAGAGCCAACACGCCAGTGTTGGACCGAAATAGTTCCAACACGCTCGTATTGGACAGACATTGCGCCTATTTCTCTAAATAATAATTCAATAAAGCATGCACTTCCGGCGCGTCCCAATCCGCCTCACCGGCCAAGCGACCGATTTCTGTGCCGTCTTCGCTGACCAATAAAGTTGTCGGCAAGCCGATAAGGGCCGCCATTCGTGCCGATTTATAGCTTGGGTCATAAACCCGCACGACATGGCTGACATTCAATTCATTGAGGAATTTTTCACCCTTGGCCGGGCCACCGCGGTCGACCGATAATGTGACCACTTTGACCCCCTTATCGGCAAAACGTGCCGCCAAACTGTCCAATTGCGGCATTTCCTTTCGGCATGGCGCGCACCATGTGGCCCAAAAATTAACCAGCAGCAATTGACCGCGCAGAGAAGCCAAATCAAACGCCGTGCCATCGGGCTTTATCAGCGGCATGGGCGGCAGCGTTTTCGGCGTTTCATGGGTAATGAATTTTTCCAACTTTGGCGCGTCATTATCGGCCATGTTTTTGCCCTGTCGCGGCTTGCCTTCATTTGGCCCGATGCTGTATAGGGACACAAGCGCGGCGGCCAATGCCACGCCCAGCGCCGCCAAAACTATGTTTCGGCGGGTAGCAAATCGGGTAAGCTGTGCAACAGTGAACCGAGACGACATAATTTCCTCCTCAAGGAGTGACAGATGAGTAATCGCATGTGGGGCGGTCGGTTTGGTGGCGGCCCTGACGACATTATGGAAGAAATTAACGCTTCCATCGGCTTTGACCAGCGTTTGTTTGCACAAGACATTCGCGGCTCATTGGCGCATGCGCAAATGCTTGTCAAACAAGGCATTATTTCGGCCGAAGACGGGAAAGCGATTGCCGATGGGCTGACAAAAATTGCCGCTGAGCATGAGGCGGGCAAGTTTAAGTTTTCGCGCGCGCTGGAAGATATTCATATGAATATCGAAGCGCGGCTGGCTGAACTTATCGGCGATGCAGCCGGTCGGCTGCATACGGCGCGCTCGCGCAATGACCAAGTGGCAACCGATTTCAGGCTTTATGTGCGCGACACGCTGGACCATTTGGCGGCGCAAATAACCGGCCTGATGCAGGTTTTGGTTACAAAAGCCGAAACCCATGCTGAGACGATTATGCCCGGTTTCACCCATTTGCAACCGGCGCAGCCGGTGACTTTTGGCCATCATTTGCTGGCTTATGTGGAAATGCTGTCGCGCGATTATGGCCGGCTTATCGATGCCAGAAAGCGGCTGAATGAAAGCCCGTTAGGTGCTGCCGCTTTGGCCGGCACCGGATTTGATACGGATCGCCATATGACGGCCGATGCGCTGGGCTTTGACAAGCCAATGGGCAATAGCATGGATGCGGTATCAGCCCGTGATTTTGCCTTGGAAGCCTTGGCCGCGGCGGCCATTTGCGCCACTCATTTATCGCGACTGGCAGAAGAGATAGTCATCTTCGCCGGTCCGGCTTATGGCTTTTTTGCTCTGCCCGATGCGTTTTCCACCGGCTCTTCCATTATGCCGCAAAAACGCAATCCCGATGCAGCAGAACTTATTCGCGCCAAAAGCGGCCGCATTATCGGCGCGCTGACCGGTCTGTCCGTGGTGATGAAGGGCCTGCCTCTGGCTTATTCAAAAGACATGCAAGAAGACAAGGAAGGCGTGTTTGACGCGCTGGACAGCCTGTCTTTATGCCTGGCCGCCATGAGCGGCATGATGGAAAAAATGCAAGCCAATGACGCGGCCATGCTTGCCGCCGCCGGCAGTGGCTTTTCCACCGCCACTGATTTGGCCGATTGGCTGGTCCGCGAAGCAGGCCTGCCGTTCCGCCAAGCGCATCACGTTACCGGTGCTTTGGTTGCCTTGGCAGAAGAGAAAAACTGCCAATTGGATGCGCTGTCATTGGCCGATATGCAAAATATTGAACCGGCGATTAAGGACAGCGTTTTTGATGTTTTGAGTGTTGAGAAATCGGTTGCCAGTCGTACCAGCTATGGCGGCACTGCGCCTGATAATGTGCGCGCGCAAACAGCGCTTTGGCAAAATTGGCTGGCCGAAAGGACGCCCGATTAATGGCCCGTTTTATCGCGTTTTTCATGATCGCTGTTTTGGTCAGCGGCGTCGCCGCTTGCGGTAAGCGCGGCGCGTTGCGCTTGCCACAACAAAGCCTGACAGACGCGCCCTTTAATGTCAGCGCAGCAAAGAGTTTGAGCGATGGATCACTTTAACGCTAAAGACGGTCGCTTGACCGCTGAACAAGTCGATATCGCCGCTTTGGCGGAACAAGTCGGCACGCCGTTTTACTGCTATTCGGCTGCTACTTTGCGCCATCATTATCAAATATTGGATGCCGCTTTGGAAGATGCCGGTCTGGCACAGCGGTTGATTTGTTATTCGGTGAAAGCCAATTCCAATCTCGCCGTTATCGCCACTTTGGCGCAACAAGGCGCCGGTGCCGATATTGTTTCTGAGGGCGAATTGCTGCGCGCGCTGGAAGCCGGTATTGCGCCCGAGAAAATCGTTTTCTCCGGTGTCGGCAAAACCGCGCAAGAAATGCAAGCGGCACTGAAGGCCGGTATTTTGCAATTCAATGTGGAAAGCCTGTCTGAGATTGATTTGCTGGCTGAAACCGCCAGCCATATGGGCAAGACGGCGCAAATTGCTTTGCGGGTCAATCCGGATATTGACGCCGGTACGCATGAAAAAATTTCCACCGGCAAAGCGGAAAACAAATTCGGCATTGCGTGGGAAGACGCGAAAGCCGGTTTTGACCATGCCGCTTCTTTGGACGGGGTTGAGGCGACCGGCATTGATATTCATATTGGCAGTCAAATTACCGATTTGACGCCGTTTCGCCGTGCCTTTCAAAAAGTCGCCGATTTGCTGGCTGATTTACGTGCCGCCGGACATAATATCAGGCGGCTTGATTTGGGCGGCGGTTTGGGCGTGCCTTATCGGCGCGACAATGAAACGCCACCTGACCCGGCCGCCTATGCACAGATGATTGCCGAGACTTTGGGCGATAGCGGCTGCATGATTATGCTGGAGCCGGGACGCTTGATTGCTGCCAATGCCGGTATTTTGGTCACCTCGGTAATTCGCTGCAAGCGCGGGCAAGCAAAAAACTTCATGATTGTCGATGCGGCAATGACCGAATTAATGCGTCCGACCTTATATGACGCGCATCATCATATCGCGCCGGTGATTGAAAATAGCGCGGCACCGCTGTTATGGGATGTTGTCGGGCCGGTTTGTGAAACCGGTGATTTCATCGGTCTCGACCGCCATTTGCCGCCTTTGGAGGCCGGCGATTTACTGGCGGTTTATGCATGCGGAGCGTATGGGGCGGTATTGGGCTCGGCCTATAATACGCGCCGTGCCGCACCTGAAATTTTGGTCGATGGCGATAAATGGGCCGTGGTCCGCAAGCGCCCCGATTATCAGGCATTGCTGGCCAATGAAGCCGTGCCCGATTGGCTATAGGGCTCGGCCCGCTTTACAAGATTTGCGAATATGGCAAACTGCTCACACAGTGAGGGAGCGGCTATAATAGATCTATGATACGGCTCGAAAACGTCTCTTTAAAATATGCGCAAGGGCCGCAAGTGTTGAGCGCCATTAACCTCGACATTCCGCAAGGCGCGTTTCGCTTTTTGACCGGGCCGTCAGGGGCCGGCAAAACCTCATTATTGAAATTGATCTTTCTGGCCCATCAGCCAAGCCGAGGGGCGGTGCATGTATTGGGCCATGATACGACCCGCCAATCGCGTAAAAGCCGCGCCCTAATGCGGCGGCAAATCGGCGTGGTGTTTCAAGATTTTCGACTGATCGAGCATTTAACGGTTTATGAGAACGTTACTTTACCCTTGCGTATTGCCGGTGAAAAACAAAACCAATGGCACGAAAACGCGGTTGAATTGCTGGATTGGGTCGGGCTGGGCCAGCGTCTCGACGCGCTTCCCGAAACCCTATCGGGCGGCGAGCAGCAACGCGCCGCCATTGCGCGCGCTGTTATCACCCGTCCGCAAATCATTATTGCCGATGAACCGACCGGCAATGTTGACCCGGAAATGGGCGAACGGCTTTTGCGATTGCTGATTGAATTAAACAAAATGGGCACCACGGTTTTAATCGCCACGCATGACAAGCAGCTATGGGAAATGTTTGATTTCCCGCGCCTGCATTTGGAGCAAGGCCAAGTGCATCAGATTGGCGGTACCGCATGAGCCAAGCCAAGCTAACGCTATTGCCGCCGCAAAACCTCGCCGGTCCGGCTTTGAGCGCGGTGACCATGGTGATGACTTTTCTGGCCTGTCTGGCTTTGGGCTCCAGCCTGTTGGCTGACCGCGCCGCCGATCGCTGGCTGCAACGCGCCACCAGTGCATTATCGGTGCAAATTGTCGAAACCGAACAATTAACCGCCGAAGAACAATTGCCCAATGTTCTGCGCGAATTGGAAACAACCCCGGGACTGGCCGGTTTTCGGGTCTTGGAACGCGATGATTTGGTGGCCCTTTTGGAACCCTGGTTGGGCACCGGCAATATTGGCGAAGACATGCCGCTGCCGCTATTGATTGAACTGACACCGGCGGCCAATGCCAATGTGCCGATAGATGCGCTGGCCGCACAAATTCGAGCCGTGGCGCCGGGTGCGCGACTGGATACGCATGGGCGCTGGCGCGAAATGTTGGAAAGCACGGCCAATGCGTTGCAATTATTTGCCGCTCTGGTGTTGACCATGGTGACACTGGCCACCGCAACAGTGATTTTATTTGCCACGCGCGCCGGTTTATTGGCGAATGAAGAAATTATCCAAGTGCTGCACCAAATCGGCGCATATGACGGCTATATTTCGCGCCGCTTTGAAACGCATTTTGTCCGCATTGTAGCGATTGCCGCCCTGCTGGGACTGGCCGCAGCATGGGTATTTTTCTATACGCTGGGCGGTTTGGTCGCCGAAGCGCGCAGTATTGATTTTTTGGTCTATTTGCTGCCAATGCCGCTGGCCGCCATTATTTTGAGCTGGCAAGTCACCCGCCGCTATGTGCTGGCAAGATTAAAAGCGGCACTGTAAACTCTCCGCATGACGCGGTTTCAAGATGAGCAAGTTCACGCGCGCAAGCAAATGCTGGCCACAGCAAGCGGCATTTTCGGCGGTGCTTTGGCATTGTATTTGCTGTTTTTCATTATATTTGCGCAAAGCCTGAACAGCACACCCGCCGCCGTGCCCGATGCCGATGCGATTGTTGTTTTCACCGGCACCAGTCCGGCGCGTATTGAGGCCGGTTTGGCATTGCTGGCTGAAAATAAAGGGCAAAGATTATTGGTCAGCGGACTTTATCAGCACCAAGATTTTGAGATGATTATGGGCATGGCCGAGAACCTGCTGGCTGATGAAGCGGCGCGTTTGCGCTGCTGTATCGACCTTGATTATCGCGCCGCCAATACGGTCGGCAATACACAAGAAACAGCCCTATGGGCCGATGTACATGAATTTAGAAGTCTGATTGTGGTAACCAGCAGCCATCATATGCCGCGCGCATTTTTGGAATTGCGCCGCACCATGCCAACGGCGCGGCTATCGGCCTATCCGGTGGTGCCGCCAAATGTGCGGCTTGATTATTGGTTTGCGTTCCCCGGCACACTCAGCCTATTGCTGGGCGAATATACGCGCTATTTATGGGTGCTTGCCGGCTTACCCGGCGCCGGATAGAACCGCCTGATGATAAAACAATTTCTTTCGCATAAGCGCTTTTCGCTATTTGCGCCGTTTATCGGTCTGGCTTTATTGACGCTGGTGGCATTTGTTTTTTGGCATAGTACCGCCACGCGCATTGCCGAGCGTATGCAAATGGCAGGTCTCAGCTGGCAGCAAATTGACAAGCAAGGCTTTCCGGCTCGTATCACCTTACAACTCAACGCACCGCGTTGGCGACGCGATGCGCTTTTATGGCATAGCGACACGGCCAGCGTCACCACCATGCCGTTTCAAGGCGGCCATGCGATTATTGATTTTACCGCCGCGCATCATATTGAGACCGAAGCGGCAAAATTACGCCTTACCCATCAGGGCAATCTGATGAGCCTGGTGGCTGACACGGACGGCTTGCTGCGTGGTTCTTTTGAAGCACAAGCGCCGCAAATTTCCGGCTTCTGGCAGGGCCGCCAAATTGACGCGCGCGCCGACATGGTCGGCTTGCATACGCGCCGCGACATAAGCCAGCCCGATAAAAACCGCCATGATGTGGCACTGGTTTTGAAAAACCTCATAGCCGCCAATAACAAGCCGATAAGCCGCTTTGATGTGGCCGGTTCTGCGCCGACAGATTTTTTTACCGACGGGCCGAAAACCGGCCAGCTTTTGGTGCTCGACCGATTGACTGCCAGCAGTGAGGGGGTGACGCTGATTGCCCGCGGGCGGGTGAAATTGCGCCAAGACGGAACCATTGATGGCACACTTGACCTCGATATTGTCAATCTCAGCGGGTTTATCGACCGGCTGATTGAGATAGGCCGCGTTGAACGGGGCGACCGGCAAAAGTTTTTATTACTTGGCGGTTTGGGCGCGGCTTTGGGCGGCGACACGCAAGACCGTTTATCACTGCCATTAAGCATGGTTGACGGGCGAATGCGGCTTGGGCCATTTGATTTGGGGGGGGCGCCCAAATGGCGCTAGACAAATTCGCGCCGCGGCAGATTATTTATCGCGGCCGAAATTTGGCGCTTCGGTATCTTGTCCGGCTTCAATAATTGACTGGCGAATGGTGCGCGTGCGGCCAAAAACATTTTCCAAATAATCGCCATCACCGCGCCGAATGGCCGCTTGCAAAGCGGTTAAATCTTCTGAAAAGCGCCCCAACATTTCCAGGACGGCAGATTGATTGTCCAGAAAAATATCCCGCCACATCACCGGATCGGAAGATGCAATACGGGTGAAATCGCGAAAGCCGGAGGCTGAATATTTAATCACTTCCGAGCGCGTATCGCTTTCCAATTGCGCCGCTGTCCCGACAATATTAAAGGCGATGAGATGCGGCAAATGGCTGGTAATGGCCAACACCAAATCATGATGGTCAGCATCCATAAAGGCCACTTCCGAGCCGATACCGCGCCAAATTTTGGCCACTTCCTCAACCGCAATCAGGCTGGTTGTTTCATCCGGCGTCAAAATACACCAGCGCTGTTCAAATAATTCGGCAAAGCCGGCTTCCGGCCCTGACTGCTCAGTGCCGGCAATCGGATGACCGGGAACAAAATGAATGCGGCCTTCCAAAAGCGGCGACAGTTTTTTCAAAACACCCGCCTTCACCGACCCGACATCGGTTAAAATAGCATTGTCTTTCAGCCCCGGAATGATTTCGACTGCCAGTGCTTCAATGGCGCTGAGCGGGGTGTTGAAAAACACGATATCGGCATCAATCGCCGCCTCTTGCGGTGTTTCATGCACGCTATCGACAAAGCCGATTTCCATCGCTTTGGCGCGCGTTTCAGCCGAGCGCGCATAGCCGGAAATATGCGCCGCCATATTGTTTTTTTTCAGCGCATGACCCAGCGAGGAGCCGATAAGGCCAAGCCCGATTAGACAAATATTCGGCTGGCTCACGCGCGGTCCCCGTTTTTAAATTTTTCCAATGCCGCCACCGCCGCACGATTACCGGCCTCCGTGCCGACGCTCAAGCGCAAACGCGTCGGCAGACCATAAGCGACCAGCCCACGCGGAATGACACCGGCTTGGCACATTGCTTGTTCGGCTGCCGCCGCTTCTGCCGCATCACCAAATTCCAATAAAATGAAATTGGCTTGTGTCGTGCGCACACCAATACCAAGGCCGCCGATTTGCTGCACCAACCAATCGCGCCATTGCGCATTATGGGCGCGGCTTTTTTCAATATGCGCCTGCTCGTCCAACGCCGCCATACCGGCGGCCATGGCAGCAGCATTAATATTAAACGGGCCGCGCAAACGGTTCAGCGCATCGGCAACATGCGGCGGGCAATATCCCCAGCCCAGTCGCAGCGCCGCCAAACCATAGGCTTTTGAAAAAGTGCGCGTGGTCACCACATTGTCATGCGCATCGACCATATCAAATGCCGCCGGATAAACCTCCGGCTCAACATATTCGGCATAAGCACCATCCAGCACCAAAAGAACGTCAGATGCCAAACCCTGATGCAAACGGCTTATCGCATCAGCGTCCAACATTGTGCCGGTCGGATTGTTTGGATTGGCCAGAAAAACCATTTTGGTTTTTTCCGTCACTGCTGCCAGCAGCGCATCAACATTGGCGGTTAAATCGTTTTCCGCCACTTCGACCGGCATCGCACCTGTGGCGCGACCGGCCAGCTTATAAATCAAAAACGCATGCGCCGTGTGCAGCATTTCATCGCCCGGCCCCAAATAGGCTTGCGCCAATAGGGTCAAAATATCATCCGAGCCATTGCCGCAAACAATCTTCGCCGCATCAATCCGGTTTAATTGCGCCAGCTTATCGCGCAAAGCCACCGCCCCGCCATCCGGATAAAGCGACGGGTCGCCCAGATTTTTTAGAGCCGCAAGCGCTTTCGGGCTGGCCCCAAGCGGGTTCTCATTGGCTGATAATTTAAACGGATCGGCAATACCGTCCACGCTCTCACGCCCGCCAATATAAGCCGGCATGGCCAAAACGCCGTCTTTCGGCTGCGGTATTTTGGACGCCCCGCTCATGTGTCATCTCCAGCAGTCAAATAACGACCCCAAACCGCATCATCTCCGGGCTTATGCGTTTCAACCAATAGATAATCTGCCGCTTGGTAAATCACCTTATCGCCATTTTGTGCGGCTTTGCGGCTGACCAAAGCCACCGCTTTATCGGCTATGGCTTCTTCATTGGCATCCGGCACAGTGGCGTAAACCAATGCCGCCGCTGCGCCCAAAACCGGCAAACGCGCAATCACCTCTTGTCTGTGTTCGGGCTTCACCGCTTCGGCAAGGCTTAAAACGGCCAAACCGCGCGGGTCACCGGCCGCCTCTGCCGGTGCTTTGTCACTGTCGACATAATCGAGGCTGGCCCCAAAATGCGCCCGCGCCGTCGGCATGGCGGCGGCGGAGGCATAAATCGTTACCCCGCCTTGCTGCGCCAAGGCCATGCCGATAATTTCGCGCCATATGGCGATAAGTCCGGCCGCGCTGAGGCTTTGCGCCTCGCTTTTTTGCCAATCGATAAGCGACAGCATTTGCTGCATTTCGCGCATTGGCCGCAAAGGTGAGGCTGAGGTCGATGCTTTGGCGGCGGCGACTTGGTTCACCAAATCGGCACGCGCCAATAATAGACGCCGCAAATCAGTGTCCAATGCATCAATTTCAACGCGTATATCATCAAGGGCGCGTGTCATGCCGCAAATTCCGTTTCCAAACCGTTTTTAAACGCCCCTCGCAAAGGCGCTTAAAAATCAACTCACTGTTGAGCCTAGTCATAAGCCGAGCGAAAGTGTAAATCAAAGGAAAGATTGACTTTGCGGAGCGGCTCCTGCAAGACGGGCGGCTGGTTCTGGAGATTAAAATGAGCGAACAGGCGAAACATGAGACGCAAGGCGAGACGCTGCGATTGGACGCGGCGTTAAAGCTCGATTGCGGCGTGACGCTGGAAACGCTGGAACTGGCCTATCGCACTTATGGCACGCTAAACGAAGATAAAAGCAATGCGATTTTAATCTGTCATGCTCTGACCGGCGACCAGCATCCGGCCGGGGACAATCCACTGACCGGACGCGAAGGCTGGTGGACACAAGTGGTCGGCCCGGGCGGTATTATCGATACTGATAAATATTTTGTCATTTGCTCCAATGTATTGGGCGGCTGTGCCGGCTCAACCGGCCCGCAAAGCGCAAAGCCCGATGGCAGCGGCCCGTATGGTTTGGATTTTCCGGTGATTACCATTGCCGATATGGTGCGCGCGCAAAACCTGCTGATTGACCATTTCGGCATTCAAACATTGTTTTGCGTGCTCGGCGGCTCTATGGGCGGCATGCAAGTGCTGCAATGGGCGGCGGCGCATAGCGAGCGCGTTTTTGCCGCCATTCCCATCGCCACATCAGCGCGTCATTCATCGCAAAATATCGCCTTTCATGAAGTTGGTCGCCAAGCCATATTGGCCGACCCGAATTGGCATGGCGGTGCCTATTACGCCGAAGACGCGCATCCGCGCAAAGGGCTGGCTGTGGCGCGCATGGCGGCGCATATCACTTATTTGTCGGAAGCCGCTTTGCAACGAAAATTCGGTCGCAATCTGCAAGACCGCGAGGCGGTGACTTACGGCTTTGAAGCGGATTTTCAAATTGAGAGCTATTTGCGCCATCAAGGAATGACGTTTGTCGAACGCTTTGATGCCAATAGCTATCTCTATATTACCCGCGCGATGGATTATTTCGATATTGCCGCCGACCATGGCGGTAATTTGGCAGCCGCTTATCAAGACACGAAAACCCGTTTTTGCGTCATGTCGTTTACCAGTGACTGGCTGTTTCCAACCGCCGAGAGCATTAATTTGGTGCGCGCGCTTAATGCGGCGGGCGCCGATGTCAGCTTTGTCGAAATTGAAAGCGATAAAGGCCATGATGCGTTTTTGCTGGACGAGCCGGAAATGCACGCCACATTGAGCGGGTTTTTAAAAGCCGCCGCACAAGAGCGGGGGCTGGGCTGATGATTGACCCGAAAGCCGGTGCGGCCGGTAATTTGGATGCGGCGCGTATCGATTTACGGCTGATTGCCGATATGGTGACACCGGACAGCAAAGTTTTGGATATTGGCTGCGGCGATGGCGCATTGCTGGAATTGCTGGTCAAGGAACGCAATATTGACGCACGCGGGCTGGAATTGAGCCAGAGCGGGGTGAATAATTGCGTCGCCCGCGGGCTGTCAGTGGTGCAAGGCAATGCCGATACGGATTTGTCTTATTATCCCGATAATGGTTTTGACACGGTGATTTTGAGCCAAACCTTGCAAGCCACCCAACACCCGCATGAAGTATTGCGCGAAATGGCGCGCATTGGCGAAAGGCTAATTGTCTCTATTCCGAATTTCGGCCATTGGCGTGTGCGGCTTGACTTATTGCTGAACGGCCGCATGCCGGTCACCGGTGCGTTGAATGCCAGCTGGTATGAAACCGCCAATATTCATTTATGCACATTGGTCGACTTCACCACCCTATGCAGCAAATTGGATCTGCAGGTCGAAAGCTGTATTTCGCTGTCAAATGGCCGCGCCAAAATTTTGGACCGCGCCCCCGGGCGGCGGCAAAACCTGTTTGCCGAACAAGGATTATTCGTGCTTAGCCGCGGCTAATGTCGCACATTTCTGACGGTTTTCGGAGATATCACCGCCGGGCGCACAGCCGCCATTTTGCGGCGGTTCATCGCCTGCTTAACCGATAAAGGAGCGGGCACTTGTTTAATCGCTTCCATCATCCACACACCGGTCAATTGCGGCACAATGGCGGCGGTCAATTTGGATAAGGGCCGCAAATAAGGCGGGATTAAAAAAGACACGGCCGGCGGGGTTAACAAAACCGGCTGCAGACGGCCGGGCAGCAATCCGTTTTGCCGCAAGAGCTGGCGCAATTGACCGGCTGAATAAGGCCGTCCATTGCCAAAAGGCGTGCGCTCATTGCGCGCCCAAAAACCGCGCCGATTGGGCACAATTATCATCGCACGCCCGTTCGGCACCAAGACACGATAAATTTCCTGCATCATTTTTTCCGGCCGGTTGGCCGCTTCCAGCCCATGCATGACCAAGAGGCGGTTAATGCTGTCATCGCGCACCGGCCAAGCATTTTCATGCGTCAAAACACACGGGCCCGGTGCCTGTTTCAGCGCCCCTTGCTGCGACGGCATTAAAAAATGCCAATCCGCTTCCGGCCATAAATCCACCGCCACCGGCACCCCATAGCCATAGGCCAACACCGCATCGCGCGCATCGGCTTTCGGCCAGGCGGCCGCCAGTTCGCGCGTCAATCGGGCACTGACATGGGCGCCCAAAGCGGTTTCATAAAACCCCGCCAAATCGATAATATCGACAGCCATTTTTTTCCCTTATTGGTATTTTCGCACTATATTCGAACTATCAGAAAACGGAAATGGGAGCGTGGCATGTTAAACACTTCTGCTTTGGAAATTCACCAATTTCCCTGTCTCAGCGATAATTACGGCTATTTGGTGCATGACCCGCAAAGCGGCGAGACGGCGTGTATTGATACGCCGGAAACCGAACCGATTTTGGCCGCGCTCAAACAAACCGGCTGGCAATTGACACAGATTTGGAACACTCATCACCATTGGGACCATGCCGGCAATAATGAGGCGGTGAAACAAGCCACCGGCTGCACGATTACCGGTCCGGCCGGTGAGGCCGATAAAATTCCCGCCATTGACCGCGCTGTTGATGATGGCGATGTGGTGATGCTGGGTCGCCATGAGGCACGTGTGCTGAATGTGGGCGGGCATACTTTGGGCCATATTGCGTTTCATATGGACGGCCATGCCTTTGTCGGTGACAGCCTGTTTGCGCTTGGGTGCGGGCGGGTTTTTGAGGGCACAATGGCGCAAATGTGGGACAGTTTACAAAAGCTTGCCGCCCTGCCCGATGGCACGAAAATTTATTGCGCGCATGAATATACCGCCGGCAATGCGGCTTTTGCGGCAACCATTGAAACCGATAATCAAGCATTGAAAACCCGCATCAGCGAAATTGAAGCTTTGCGGGCGAAAGATTTGCCGACCGTGCCGACCGAAATATCATTGGAGCGGGCAACCAACCCGTTTTTGCGCGCCAATGAGGCCAGCGTGCAAGCGGCGTTGAACATGCAAGGCAGCGCGGCGGTTGATGTATTTGCCGAAATTCGCAATCGCAAGGATAATTTTTAATGGGCGTCACGCCAACCGATTTACCGGATACGCCCTATGCAAGCGATATGCGGCAGGCGGATATTTGTGCCGAATTGCAATTGCGCGAAAATCAAGACGGACTTTTTGTTAATGATACGGAGACGCTTTTGCTGTTTCCGGTCGGGGCATTTTTGCCATGGCAAAAAGCCGATGCCGATGTGACTTTCATTTGGCAAGGCGGTGCGCCTTTGGCGTTCAGTTTTTCGCCCGATGGCCATGATGCAGCCGCCATTCATTTGGGGCCGCAAAGCCAATTGCATCAACAACTCAGCCACACGCTTGCTGCCCATGTGTGGCACACGGGAGAGGGCTTGGGCGCGTGGACGCTCTTGGAACGACAAGGCTTAAATCAAGATGGCAATCGGGCAGACAGCCAAATTGAAAGAGCCGCCCCTGATTGGTTTCCAACACCGCGCAATATGCAGGGCCGTGCA
>CBFIHY010000015.1:0-15552 GCA_965662315.1 Alphaproteobacteria bacterium | reverse complement strand
AATGCCGGCCACCGGTTTTTTCAGCGGTACACCGGCATCCATCATCGCCAGAGACGAGCCGCAAACCGTCGCCATAGAAGACGAGCCATTACTTTCCGTGACCTCAGATACGAGGCGCAGAGTATAAGGGAACTCATCTTTTGATGGCAGCATGGCTTTCAAAGCGCGCCAAGCGAGCTTGCCGTGACCGATCTCGCGCCGACCGGTAAAGCCGACACGCCCTGTTTCACCAACAGAATAAGGCGGGAAGTTATAATGCAGCATAAAGTTTTCGCGATATGTGCCTTCCAGCGCATCGACAAATTGCTCATCATCGCCAGTGCCCAAAGTGGCCACCACCAAGGCTTGTGTTTCACCGCGGGTGAACAAAGCCGAGCCATGTGTGCGCGGCAATACGCCTGCTTCAGAAACAATCGCCCGCACATCAGCCAGGCCACGCCCGTCAATGCGTTTTTCCGTATCCAAAATACCGCCGCGAACAATATCGCTTTCCAGGCCTTTAAAGGCACCGGAAACGGCATTTTTCTCGTCCGGGCCGGCATCATCGGCAACCAATTCGCCATTCACCATATCGCGCAATTCAGCGATTTTTTCCTGACGGGTCTGCTTATCGGCTTCTTGATAGGCGGCTTTCAAACCGTCTTCGGCCAAAGAAGAGACTTTCGCTTTCAATTCGCTATCGTCATTTTCCGGCACCACGCGCGGTTCTTTGGCGGCTTTTTCAGCCATCCGAATACACGCATCAATCACCGGCTGGAACTCTTTATGGCCGAACATGACCGCGCCCAGCATCACATCTTCCGACAATTCATCGGCTTCTGACTCCACCATCAGCACCGCGTCTTGTGTGCCGGCGACAACCAGATCAAGCGCTGTCTCTTCCATTTGATCAATGGTCGGATTGAGCACATATTCGCCATTAATAAAGCCGACACGCGCGCCGCCAATCGGCCCTTGAAACGGCACACCGGAAATTGTCAATGCCGCCGAAACGGCAACCAGAGCAACAATATCGGCATCGTTTTCAAGGTCATGGCTGACCACAGTAGCGATGACTTGCGTTTCGTTTTTAAAGCCTTTGACAAAAAGCGGGCGTATCGGGCGGTCAATCAAACGCGAGACCAAAGTCTCTTTTTCGCTTGGCCGTCCTTCGCGCTTGAAATAGCCGCCCGGTACTTTACCGGCAGCATAGGCTTTTTCTTGGTAATTCACGGTGAGCGGGAAAAAGTCGAGACCCGGCTTCGGGCTTCTATCAGCAACCACTGTTGCCAAAACCGAGGTTTCCCCATAAGTGGCCAGCACCGCACCATCTGCCTGACGCGCAATGCGTCCGGTTTCCAATGTCAGCGTACGACCGCCCCATTCAATTTCTTCACGGGTAATATCAAACATCAATGTCTTCCTTCACGACGCGCTGACCCCTACATCAATTTATTGTCAGCAACGCCAAAGCCGCTTTGCGGCATATCTTAGAGAATCCTTTGGGTCGATTCTCGTCCATCTGGTTTTCGGCCCCATGCCGAAACACCTGCCCGACCCCGGGCAAATCAGAAAAGCCGGCCCTCGAAAGAGCCGGCCTTCGCTTTATCGACGCAAGCCCAAACGCTCAATCAAACTTTGATAGCGTGCCGTGTCGCGGTCTTTCACATAATCGAGAAGACGGCGGCGTTGGCTGACCAATTTCAACAGACCGCGCCGCGAATGATTATCCTTGGCGTGGGTTTTGAAATGTTCGGTCAAATTGGCAATACGTTCTGACAAAATCGCCACTTGTACTTCCGGCGACCCTGTGTCGCCTTCGCCTGTGGCATATTCTTTAATCAGCGCAGCTTTGCGCTCCAGTGTAATCGACATCGCAATCCTCCTTCGGACTTTTACATAAAGTCCCGTTTAGAGATTGAACACCCGCCGTGGTTTTAACACCCCATCGGCTGCTGCATATTCGGCCAAGGCCAAAGCCTTCCCCTGATGCAGCAATAATATCGACCCGCTTTCAGCTTGCGCCAAATCCAACGGGTGCGGCGGTAAAATGGCTTGCCCCTGCTTTATGCGGGAGGCTGCGTCATCGTCCAAGGCCAAGGCCGGGATGTCGTCCAGCACGGTCTCGAGCGGTAACAGGCTGGCCCCCAGAGCCGCCAAATCGCGCGCACTATGGCCTAAAGCGTCAAGTTTTTCCAGCCCTAAAGCGGTTTTTTCATCAAACGGCCCGACGCGGGTGCGGCGCAGGCTACCAACATGGGCAAAACCGCCCAAAACCTCGCCTAAATCACGCGCCAGAGACCGAATATAGACGCCTTTTCCGCACGCAACGTGCAATCTGACACGCGCATCATCGGGCCGCGCCAGCAGTTTAATCGCATCAATACGCACACGCCGCGCCGCCAGCTCAACCGGCGTGCCGGCACGGGCCAAATCATAAGCCCGTGCGCCATCTTTTTTAATCGCTGAAAATTGCGGCGGCACTTGCTCAATGTGACCGATAAATTGCTCCAAAGCGGCTTCAATATCAGCCGTTTCGGGGCGCATATCGCTTTCGCCAATCACCTCGCCTTCGCCATCATCCGTGCTGGTCGCCGTGCCAAAGACAATCTCCACCTCATAGCTTTTTGCGGCGTCTTGCATAAAGGCCACGGTTTTCGTCGCCTCGCCCAAGGCTATCGGCAATATGCCGGTGGCCAATGGGTCTAACGTGCCGGCATGGCCGGCTTTTTGTGCGTCAAACAAGCGGCGGATTTTGCCGACCGCTTGCGTTGAGCCCATATGCAAAGGTTTGTCGAAATTGACCCAGCCGGAAATGGCTTGGCCTTTTTTGCGCCGTGCCACTATCGCTCTTCTTCCGAAATATCGGCCGGTAAATCGCGACGCACATCATCTGAGGCCAATAATTTATCCATATCGGCAGCGCGGTCGAAACTGTCATCCAAGTGAAATTTGAAGTCCGGCACATATTTCAAATGCAGCCCGTCCAATACCGGCTTTTTCAAACGCGGCACTTCTTCGTTCAATAGATGAATAATCTTATCGCCATTTTCGCCGCCCAAAGGCATCACATAAGCGGTGGCGCGGCGCAAATCCGGACTGACGCGCACTTGTGTCACTGTCAGGCTGGCGCGTTTTAAAATCTTCGGCTCAAAATCAAAGCGATGCAAAACCTCGCTCAAGCGTTGGCGCAACACCTCGCCGACCCGCAATTGTCTATTGCTCGGCGGTTTGCCGGCCAGGTTTTTTTTGGAAGAACTGTCACCCGACATCATCGTCGCGCCGTCATCTCACTCAATCATCCAGCGTGCGGGCCACTTCTTCGACCTCATAGCACTCAATGACATCATCGGCTTTCAAATCGGCATAGTTTTCAAACGCCATGCCGCATTCTTGTCCCGACGGCACTTCTTTGACTTCATCTTTAAAGCGGCGCAGCGACGACAATTCACCTTCGTGAATAACAATATCATCACGAATGAGGCGCACTTTCGCGCCACGGCGCACCATGCCTTCCTCGATCAAACAACCGGCCGCCTTATCGCCTTTGCCGACAGCAAATACTTCCAACACTTTCGCCTTGCCAAGCGCGGTTTCGCGCAATTCAGGCGACAACATGCCGGCCATGGCGGCTTTCAAATCATCGACCAAATCGTAAATCACATTGTAATAGCGAATTTCAATGCCTTCGGCTTCTGCCGCATTGCGCGCTTGCCCATTGGCGCGAACATTAAAGCCCATAATCACCGCGCGCGATGCGGTCGCCAAGGTCACATCGCTTTCGGTAATACCACCGACACCGGTATGCACAACGCGGGCCGAAACTTCATCATTGCCCAATTTCTCAGCCGCTTGCGCAATCGCTTCAACCGAGCCTTGTACATCGCCTTTGACCACCAAGGCCATTTCAGCCCGTTCGGCATTTTCCAGCTGGTTCATCATCTGGTCCAAAGAGGCCGCACGCGGCCCCATTGTGGTGGCTTTTTCGCGCGATTTACGGGCCCGATATTCGGCCACTTCGCGGGCTTTCGCCTCGCTATCAACAACCGTCAATATCTCACCGGCAGCGGGCGCCGCGCCGGCCCCCAAAACCTCAACCGGCATGGCCGGTCCGGCCGATTTCACTTGCCGACCATGATCATCGACCAGGGCGCGCACGCGGCCCGATTCCTGACCGACGACAAAAATATCACCGACATTTAATGTGCCGCGCTGCACCAGAACCGTGGCCACGGCACCGCGGCCCTTATCCAGCTTCGCTTCAATAACAATGCCTTCGGCATCGCGGTCGGCCCTGGCTTTCAATTCCATCAATTCGGCCTGCAAAGCGACCGCTTCCAAAAGATTGTCCAGCCCATCGCCGGTTTGCGCCGACACTTCAATCATTTGTGTGTCGCCGCCCATATCTTCGGAAATGATTTCATGCGTCAGCAAATCATTTTTCACCCGCGACGCATCCGCTTCCGGCTTATCCATTTTATTGATCGCGACAATCATCGGCGCTTCCGCCGCTTTTGCATGATTAATGGCTTCAACGGTTTGCGGCATCACGCCGTCATCACCGGCAACCACCAAAATCACAATATCGGTAACTTTCGCACCACGCGCCCGCATGGCGGTAAACGCCGCATGGCCCGGCGTATCAATAAACGTAATGACGTCGCCATTGCTGGTTTCGGTTTGATAAGCACCAATATGCTGGGTAATGCCACCGGCTTCGCCATCCGCCACTTTGGCCGCGCGCAGCGCATCCAAAAGCGAGGTTTTACCATGGTCAACATGGCCCATCACCGTCACCACAGGCGGACGTGAAATTTTATCGCCATCATCATCATCGGCGGTCACAATGGCGTCTTCGACATCGCTTTCAGAGACACGGCGCACTTTATGGCCCAAATCTTCAGCAACAATTTGCGCCGTATCAGCGTCAATCACATCATTGATTTGCGCCATGACGCCTTGCTGCATCAGCACTTTAATCACATCGACAGCGCGCTCGGCCATCCGATTGGCCAGCTCTTGAATGGTAATCGTGTCGGGCAATTGCACGCTACGAGCCACTTTTTCACCGCTTTCGGCCGGGCCCGATTGACGCTTTTCGCGCTCACGCCGACGCCGCATGGAGGCTAAAGACCGCACCCGCTCTTCATCATTCAGCGCATCATTAATGGTCAGCTTACCGGCCCGACGACGTCTTTCACCGGCACGGCGATCGGCGGTTGGGCGTTTTTTCTCTTCGGCACGCCGCTTATCATCTTCCAGCGGTTTGCGCGCTGCCGGCTTAACCGATCGGTCGGCTTCCGGCGCCGCATCCGCTTTCGGCTTGGTTTTCACATTGCGTGCGCGCTGTTCAGCCAGACGCGCTTCTTCAGCTTCTTTTTGCGCCCGCTCCTCAGCCCGACGCGCCTCTTCTTCGGCCCGCTTTTTAGCATCAATCTCAGCCTGTTTGGCCTCTTCAACAGCGCGGGTTTTAGCCTCGGCAACAGCCGCCAGACGCTTTTCTTGCTCGGCTTTTGATAGGCCATCCGGCATTGCCGGTGCTTGCGCGGCGGCCGCTGTTTCAGCCGCTTTTTGAGCTTGTTCCGGCGCCGGTGAAGCAGCTGCAGGCGCTTCGGCGGTTTCCCCCGATGCAGCCTCTGCCGTTTCTTGGCCGGGCTTCACAACCCGCTTGCGGCGTTTTTCCACCAGAACCGATTTCGAGCGGCCATGCGAGAAGCTTTGGCGCACTTGTCCGCTTTCGACAGTGCGCTTTAGCGACAAGGTTTTGCCTTTGCCGCCTTCTTCTTTTTGGCCTTCATCGCCTGTTTCTGCGTCGCTCATTCACTCTTACTCCTGTTCCTCGCGGCCCAAATAGGCGGCGAGGCGCCGGCTTTCATCGGCCAAATTGCGGGCCCAACCGACATCGGTAAGCCCTGCATGTATCACATTTTCCCGCCCTAAGGCCATGGTCAATTCTTCACCGCTCAATGCCGCCATAATCGGGATGTTTTGCGCTTTCGCTTTACCGCCCAATTTTTGCCGCCCATCAGCACCGGCATTTTGCGCAATCACCAGCATTTTTACCCGGCCCGCCTTTAACGCGGCCTCGACTTTGGCAAAACCGGTAACCAATTGACCGGCTTTGCGGGCCAAACCCAAAAGCGCTGCCAAATGACGGCGCATCAGCATTTCCACCCGGTCGGCCAAATCAGCTACGGCTTTTTCTTCCACCGCCAAACGCTCGACCAAAACGCGGCTATTGCCGGTCCAAATCACCGGGCCCGGTAATTTACCCGCCAAATCCGGCGTCAGCTCACCATCGGGCGCACGCACAAAGCGCAGCATATTGGCTGGCGCGTCGCGCTGTCCGGTAATATGGCAAGCCTCGTTCATCCGTCGGTTTCACCTTTCGGGCCTATTGAGATGACGGCGTTTTAAACGCACTGGCCGCATCCGGCACATCATCATTAGGGCTCGGGCTATTGGCCGCTGCATTATCGTCCGCTGCAGCGGCAGCTTCGGCGGCGGCTTCCGCTTCCGCTTCTGCGGCTGCTTGTGCTTCGGCGGCGCGTTGCGCATCCAATTCTTCTTGGGTAATCCAGCCGGCCAAAACCCTCGCTGCCATAATCATGTTTTCGGCTTCTTCGGCGCTGACATCAAAGCCGTCCAAAATACCTTCTTGGCGGACACGGCGGCGCTCAACCGTTTCAAACCAACCGGTCAAATCATCGGTCACGCAACCGGCAAAATCCTCCAATGACTTAATGTCATTTTCACCAAACCGCACCAGCATGGCCGGTGACAAGCCTTCCAAGGCAGCCAGCTCATCGGCAACGCCCATTTCTTTCCTTTGCGCATCCAGCTTGGCATTTTCGCGGTCCAAATAATCGCGCGCGCGGTTTTGAATTTCTTCCGCCGTTTCCTCGTCAAAACCCTCAATATAGGTAATCTCTTCGATCGGCACATAAGCCACTTCTTCAACCGTCGCAAAGCCTTCAGAGGCCAGCAATTGGGCAATCATTTCATCGACGTCCAAAGCTTCCATAAACAAGCCGGTGCGCTCGGCAAATTCTGCCTGACGCCGCTCGCTTTCTTGCGCCTCGGTCATAATGTCAATATCCCAACCGGTCAGTTGCGACGCCAGCCGCACATTTTGGCCGCGCCGACCAATGGCCAAGCTCAATTGCTCGTCGGGCACCACCACTTCAATGCGCTGCACATCTTCATCCAGCACCACTTTGGTCACTTCCGCCGGTGCCAAAGCATTGACGATGAAAGCGGCCGGGTCCGGCGACCATGGAATAATATCGACTTTTTCACCCTGCAATTCATTGACCACCGCCTGCACACGGCTGCCGCGCATACCGACACAAGCGCCGACCGGATCAATACCCGGATCATTTGAAATCACACCGATTTTGGCACGGCTGCCCGGGTCGCGGGCCACCGCGCGCACTTCAATCACGCCATCATAAATTTCCGGCACTTCCTGCATAAACAATTTCGACATAAAAGCCGGATCGGTCCGCGACAGGATGATTTGCGGGCCGCGTTGCTCGCGCCGCACATTTTGAATATAGGCACGAATACGGTCGCCCGGGCGAAACACTTCGCGCGGGATAAGATTATCACGCCGCACAACCGCTTCACCGCGGCCCAAATCCAGAACCGCATTGCCATATTCAACCCGCTTGACGACGCCATTAATAATCTCGCCGACGCGGTCTTTAAATTCTTCATATTGACGCTCGCGTTCGGCATCGCGCACACGCTGCACAATCACTTGTTTGGCGGCTTGAGTGGCAATCCGGCCAAATTCAACCGGCGGCAATTCATCAATAATTTCTTCGCCCAATACCGCATCCGGATTATCGCGCTGCGCAATGGCCAGCGAAATTTCGGTATCGTCATTTTCCACCAGCTCGACCACGGTGACGACGCGCAATAATTTGGTTTCGCCGGTTTTCGGGTCAATCTCGACGCGAATATCATTTTCGACGCCGTAACGCGCTTTCGCCGCTTTTTCAATCGCATCGGACATGGCTGACAGCACAATATCCATTTCAATGCCTTTTTCACGCGCCACCGCGTCGGCAATTTGCAACAGTTCCAACTTGTTTGCACTAATTCCACTGGCCATTTTCGTCTCCTCAATCGGCTCATGCATCCCTCACGGATGCAAGCTTATTTTCCTTTTGCGGCCCTTAGGCTCGCTTTCAATTCTGCTTCATCGGGCACCAAACGTGCCTCGCTAATATCATCGAGCGCAAAGCCCAAAATTTGCGGCGTGTCAAAGCCATCAACTTGCACTTCCAAACGCGCCTCGCCATCGGCAAAACCTTCGACCCGACCGCGAAACCGTCTTTGACCGTCAACCGCCATCTTCAATCCCAGCTTTGCTTCATAACCGCTCCAACGCTCAAAATCGACCGCCCGCGTGAGGGGCCGCGCAACGCCTGGCGATGACACTTCCAGCGCATAAGTGCCGGAAATCGGGTTTTCCACATCCAGCACATCAGAAAGCGCGTGGCTTATCGCTTCGCATTGCTCAATGGTCAGACCGGCTTCATCATTTTCAGCCATCACTTGCAAAATCATTTTGCCGTCATCGCCGGTCATGCGAATGCGCAATAGCTGAAACCCAAGACTTTCAACCACCGGCGCCACCACCTCCAAAAGCGGGCGTGCCGGACCGGGCGCCAGCAAATGGGCCGCTTGGCGCGCATCAGTGGCATCAGTGGCATCAATGGCATCATCGCCATACCCATCACCGCCAAATTCTTGGTCACCAGTGTCGTTTTCGTCCATTCCCACTTCGCCTAATACCGTTTGGCCTAATGTCGCTCTTTCATCGAACATATCATCATCAAACATATCGCCACCAAAGCGCACCGCACCATCAGGCACGAAAAAAAGCGGGGCCTTTCGGCGTCCCACTTTATCAAAAGCAGCAACAATGTGATTTCGTTATAGCGGATTTAGCGCACCGCGCAAGCTTTTCCGATAGCCTGTTTTATAGCGACGCAGGCTGTCGCTGTGCGCGGCGGGTAAATGTCAAATAGCTAAGCTTGCGTCCTGCCGCTTTGGCTTTCGCTTCATAGCGCGTACCCGGCCAATCTTTTGGCGGGCATTGCCAATCCTCAAGCCCCGTGGCCGCCCAGTCAAATCCGCCATGCGCTTTGATGTGAATGAGCGTCCAATCGAGATAATCGGCAATATCACTGGCCACCAAAAACTCGCCACCGGGCCGCAACACTCTGAATATTTGCTGCAGATTGGCGGCGCTGATAAAGCGCCTTTTATGGTGACGTTTTTTGGGCCAAGGGTCGGGATATAATAAATAAGCAGTGCCCAAACAAGAATCGGGCAGCGCGTCCAGCACATCGCGCGCATCATCATCATGCACAATAATATTGTTCAAATTATCCGCTTCAATAGCCAATAATAATTTCGCCACACCGTTTAAAAACGGCTCGCAACCGATAAAGCCTATATCTGGCGCGGCTTTGGCCCGCGCCGCCAAATGCTCGCCGCCGCCAAAACCGATTTCCAACACATAATCTTTTTTCGGCCCTTCAGAGTGATCGGCGTCAAACCAATCGCGCGGCCCTTGTTTGGCGAAATCGGGCTGCAGGCGCGGCAGCAAATCAGCCACCAAACGGGCTTGATTGGGGTGCAGGCGATGGCCTTGCCGCCGCCCGTAAATCAGCCGCCGATTGACAGTGTTTCTATCCGCCTGCTTATCGGTTTCATCTTTTGGCGTCTCAGCCTTATTGTTAGGCGTCCGAGCCATTGGCAAATGCCGCCTAAAGTGCGCCTTTAATCGCCTCAGCCAAATCCGTGCGTTCCCAGCTAAAGCCGCCATCGGCTTCCGGGGCACGTCCAAAATGGCCATAAGCGGCGGTGCGCGCATAAATCGGTTTGTTCAATTGCAAATGCTCGCGAATGCCGCGCGGGCTCAAATCCATCACCGCGGCCAAAGCTTGTTCCAACGCCGCCTCATCAACCGAACCGGTGCCGTGCGTGTCGACGTAAATCGACAAGGGCTGCGCCACGCCAATCGCGTAAGAAAGCTGGATGGTGCAGCGCTCGGCCAAACCGGCAGCCACAACATTTTTGGCCAAATAGCGCGATGCATAAGCCGCTGAGCGGTCGACCTTGGTCGGGTCTTTGCCGGAAAATGCGCCACCGCCATGCGGGGCCGCGCCGCCATATGTATCAACAATGATTTTACGACCGGTCAGACCGGCATCGCCATCCGGCCCGCCAATGACGAATGTGCCGGTCGGGTTGACGTAAAACGCGTCTTCCGGACACATCCAACCCTGCGGCAAAACATTTTCAACAAACGGGCGGACCATCTCGCGCACATCATCTTGGCTCAGGCCCTCATCATGCTGGGTGGAGACAACCACTGAGGTAGCGCGCACCGGCTTGCCGTTTTCATAAGCCAGAGTAACTTGGCTTTTGCTGTCAGGGCCAAACCCGGCCACCGCGCCTGATTTGCGCGCCTTTGCCATATCGGCCAAAATTTTATGCGAAAAAGCAATCGGTGCCGGCATCAACTCATCGGTTTCGCGGCACGCATAACCGAACATAATGCCCTGGTCACCGGCGCCTTCATCCTTATCGCCACCATCCGCATCAACCCCTTGTGCGATATGCGCCGACTGGCCGTGCACGCGGACCATCACTTCGGCATTTTTCCAGTGAAAGCCATCTTGCTCATAGCCGATATCTTTCACCGCTTCGCGGGCCAGGTTTTCCATTTCTTCAGCGCTGACCAAACCATCGGGGCGCACTTCACCGGCCATGACAATCAAATTGGTGGTGGTTAATGTTTCAACAGCAACGCGCGCTTCCGCTTCACGGGCCAAAAACGCGTCCAAAATCGTATCGGATATCCGGTCGCAAACCTTATCCGGATGGCCCTCAGAAACCGATTCGGAAGTAAAAACATAATCTGATCGCGCCATAATTGCCCCCAGGGTACTTAAATCTTTTGTCCAATTTGGCCCCTTATTGGCAGGCTGGACGCTCAACGTCAAGGGTTGAGCCTTTACATCGCGAGGGCTTTTCAGCAGGCTCAGTTTTTACCGGGTCCGGTGACACGCGCAATATCCGACACCATTGCCAATAAGCGGCGGCGTATTTTATCATCATCAATACTCAAAAAAGCGCGGTTCAATTCAACCCCCGGTCCCGATGACATAAATTCCATTAACGGAGCAACCGGTGGGTCGTCGCGCATGCCTTCATCTTGGTCTTCATTATCTGTGGCGTCCTCATTTTCGCTATTGGCTTTGCCGGAAAGCGCGCGGCGCTCATATCCATCGCCATTGCCACCTCCATGACCACCTCCATGTCCTGCGCCGTTATAAGACAGATCGGTATCTTCCAACCCATCATAAAAATAACCGACCGGCACGCTCAACGCTTGTGCCAATTCATAAATGCGACTGGCTGAAATACGGTTCAGCCCTTTTTCATATTTTTGTACTTGCTGGAATGTGACACCCAATTTGCCACTTAAATTCTCTTGGCTCATGCCCAGCATTAAGCGGCGTAGCCGCACCCGCGCACCAATATAGGCATCCAATGCGCGCTCCCTTTTCTTCGGCATAACGCTCTCCCTTATTATTGTTTTTATGCCAAAACTATGCGGCAGGGCATCCGACGGCGCAAGCCGCTTTACATGCGGCGGCGGCCAATTGCCCACACAAAAATCGCCAAGCTGAGCCAAAGCAACCAGAACGCCATTTCGCCCCATAGGCCATAAAATGTCGGCGGCAAGGACGCCGGCAGGCGCAAGGTCAATACGCCTTTTTCGGCCAAAGCCAGCCGGTCTATCAGCCGCCCGCGCGCATCGAAAGCGGCCGAAATGCCGGTATTGGCAGCGCGCATAAGCGGCAAGCCCTGCTCAATGGCGCGCAAACGCGCCTGCGCCAAATGCTGGTGCGGCCCGAAACTGGTGCCGAACCAGCCATCATTGGTCAAATTGAAAAGCGCGGCCGGTCGCGCTGCGCCGTCGGTTTGATGACGGGCCAAATGCGGAAACACCGCCTCATAGCAAATCAATGGCGCGAGCAAGGGCAAGCGCGCCGTGCTTAACACAGCTTGCGGCGGACCGGCGCTATACCCGCCGCGCAATTTGGTCAATTGCTGCAAGCCGATTTTTTCCAAAAAACCTTGTAGCGGCAAATATTCGCCAAATGGCACAAGATGATGCTTATCGCTGCGCGCCAAAAGCAAGCCGCGCGCCGACCAAATTTGCGCACTATTATAATAGTCAAACCCATTGACGGTCGCGCTACGGCGAATGGCACCGGTCAATAAATAGAGGGGGCCGCGCTCTTGCGCGCCATTTTGCGCTCCAGTTTGGGTTCGATTTTGAGGCAGCCGCGCCGTCAATAAATCAGCAAAGCCCGGTCCCTCATCAATCAATGCCGGAATGGCGGTTTCGGGCCAGACCAGCAAATCCGTATCCGGCGCCAATTGCAAAGCCAAGGCGGTGAGCGAAAAGGTTTTTTCGATATGCGCGTCGCGCAAATCCGGATCCCATTTTTCTTTCTGGTCAAGATTGGGCTGGATAATGGCAATATTTAAATCATCTATTTGCTGCGGTGGCGGCGCAATATTGAGCGCATAAAACGCATAAAGCAGCGCCAAAACCGGCAAGCACAGAGCACAGAAAAAAACCCTGCCATTGGCCGCCATTAATTGGCCTTCATGTTGACCGGCATGTTGACCGGCATGTTGACCAGTGAACGCGGCGGTCAATAAAGCAGCGCTGAGCAGAGCCATTAAAGACAAGCCATATGGCCCGATAAGCGCCACCGGTTGCGCCAAATAAAGCCATCCGGCCCAGCCCATTAGCGGCAAATTCCACGGCAAGCCGGTCAGAATATGGCCGCGGGCAAATTCAACCGCCGCCAATAATAGGGCCAGCCAGATAAGCGCCGGCCAATTTGATGTCGGCGCGCCTTGATGCGGGGGTCTGAAAAACCGCCAGGTCAGCCCGCACAGGGCAAAAGCCAATCCGGTGAACAATGCCAAGCCGGCGGGTAGACCGGTGACGGCAAAAGGCAGTGCCCATAAAAACAATTCTGCTTCGACCAAAAACGCTTCGCCGATCCATAACAGGCCGGTTAAAAATTGCCCAAAGCCGAAGCACCAACCCAAGACCGCCAAATGAAACGACGCCAAAAGCGGCGCGTCATTTGGCATATCGTTCAGCGCGCGCATGGCCAGCCAAAAAACCAAGCCATAGGACAGATAAAATATCGGCAATAGAAAAAACGGCGGATAGGCCAAGGGCAAAACCGCACCGGCCAGAAAAACCGCCCGGCGCGGATGCGCTGCCGCCGGTGTTAAAATATAGCGGTCAAAAAACCCGCCAAGCTCAAAAAGCCGAGACTTGAACTGAGACTTGAGCTGAGACATCGCTCACGCTTTCGCCAAAAGCCGCAAATCAAGGCTCTTGATGCGCCGCGGGTCGCCATCGCGAATGATGAATTCCAAATGCCGCCCGTCTTGAAGCTTATGGTCGATCAACTCGCCGCGTTCCGGCACGCGACCGGCCAGCGCAAATACCAAGCCGCCCAAAGTGTCAATATCATCCAGCCCGTCAATCCCCGCCAAAGACAGGCTTAATGTCTCTTGCAATTCATCCAAGGGCAGGCGGGCTGATGCGCGCCAATGGCCGGGGCCTTTCGCGTCACGCGGGCGCAGCAATACTTCTTCTTCATCATGTTCGTCTTCAATCTCGCCGACAATTTCTTCGATTAAATCTTCAATCGTCACCAGACCGTCCGTGCCGCCATATTCATCAATCACCAAAGCCATATGGCCGCGCGTGGTTTGCATTTTCAGCAATAAATCCATCGCCGACATGGAAGGCGGCACAAATATCACCGGACGCAACAGGCTGGATAAATCGACCGCCTCAATTTGCTGGCTCTTTTTCAAAGCCGAGAGAAAATCTTTGACGTGCACCATGCCGACCGGCTGGTCCAAAGTATCGCGATAAACCGGCATGCGCGAATGGCCGCAAGCATCAAATCGATCGAGCAAATCGCGCGGCGCAATCTCCACCTCCACCGCTTCAATTTCGGCCCGTGGCACCATCACATCGTCAAGCCGCACATCGCGAAAGCCGAGCAAGTTTTTGAGCATATGGCGTTCTTCGGTCGAAAAATCATCATCATCTTCATGACCGGCTTCTTCCAGCACATCTTCCAAGCTTTCGCGCAAATTGGCCTCGCCGCCGCCGAACAGCCGCCGCCAAAAGCCGATATTTTGTTGATTGCTCATCGGGCAGCCTCGCTTGACTGATAGGGGTCACCCAGACCTTGCGCGGCCAAAATGGAACGCTCCAAAGCTTCCATTTCTTGCGCCTGTGCGCTTTCCATATGGTCATGCCCGATAAGATGCAATAGCCCATGCGTTACCAAATGGCGCGCATGATGGGCCAAATCTTTATCTTGCGCTTTCGCCTCTTCAGCCATGGTCTGATAGGCCAGCACAATATCGCCCAGCAAAAGCGGGGCATTATATTGTTGCAACAGCGCCGCATCCGCCGGTGCGGCAAAATCTTGCGCCGGAAAGGACAACACATTGGTCGGGCCTGTTTTGTCACGATAGTGCGCATTTAATCCGGCGATAAAATCATCATCGGCCAAAACCAAGCTGATTTCTGCCGCCGGCAATGCCAAATGGGCCCAAGCAAATTCAGCTTGCGCGCGCATCATGTCAGCCAGCTTGTGCCAGCCCTGAAAGCGCAAATCCACATCCACCATTAAGGTCGGACTATCGGGCTCCGTTTCAGCTTGCGTGTCTGATTTTGGCTCAGAAACGACCCTTTTATCAGCCGTCATGCTCATCATTTTTCTCTTGTTTATCTTCTTGTCCGTTGCCCGCACCATCACCGCGTTTGTCGCGGCGGATTCTATTTTGCGGCGGCAAAGTTGCGTCACGCTTATTATAGGCTTTAACGATGCGGGTGACCAAATCATGACGCACCACATCTTCTTCGCCAAAGCGAATGATTTCAACACCGCGAATTTTCGGCAGAATTTCCAGCGCGTCTTTCAAGCCTGATTTGGCCCCGAAAGGCAGGTCAATCTGGCTCGGATCACCGGTGATGACCATGCGCGAATTTTCACCCATACGGGTCAAAAACATCTTCATCTGCATCGGCGTGGCGTTTTGGCTTTCATCCAAAATGACAAAACTATTCGACAAAGTACGCCCGCGCATAAATGCCAAAGGCGCAATCTCAATTTCACCGCTTTCCAAAGAGCGGCTGACTTGGGGGCCGGGCAACATATCGTAAAGCGCGTCATAAAGCGGGCGCAAATAAGGGTCGACCTTATCGCGCATATCGCCGGGCAAAAAGCCGAGGCTTTCGCCTGCCTCCACCGCCGGACGCGATAGGATAATCCGGTCCACCTTGCCTTCGACCAACATGGCGGCAGCGGCGGCCACTGCCAAATAGGTTTTGCCGGTGCCGGCCGGTCCGGTGCCGACCACCAATTCATGATTGAGCAATGCTTTTATATAAGCCGCTTGCGTCCGTGAGCGCGGCAATACTTC
>CBFIHY010000014.1:0-16300 GCA_965662315.1 Alphaproteobacteria bacterium | reverse complement strand
GCTTGCCGTCACGGCGAATGGTCAGTTCAAGCCAATCGGATAGCGCATTCACAACCGAAATGCCGACCCCGTGCAGACCGCCGGAAACCTTATAGCTATTGCTGTCAAATTTACCGCCGGCGTGCAATTGCGTCATAATCACTTGCGCTGCTGACACCCCTTCTTCGGGATGCATTTCGGTCGGAATACCACGGCCATTATCCGAAACAGTGACCGAGCCGTCAGCGTTCAGCTTCACCGATACATTATCGCAATGACCGGCCAAAGCCTCATCGATGGAATTATCAACCACCTCATAGACCATATGATGCAGGCCGGTGCCGTCATCAGTATCGCCAATATACATGCCGGGGCGTTTTCGAACCGCTTCCAAGCCCTTCAAAACCTTAATGGAAGAGGCGCCATAATCGCTGTTGTCATCTTCCGGCATTTCTGGTGTGTCACTCATGATAGGGCTCTTTCCTGTTCATCATTATTAATTATCGGCATGTCTATGCCGCTATAGCGCGGGCCAAATGCTGATTGAAAACCGGCAAACATCTCGCTATCCGTGCCGGTAATCCAGCTTTGTCCGCCCAAAGCGGCCAAAATATCGGCCAAGGCCTCGCGCCGATAGCGGTCCAAATGCGCGGTTACTTCGTCCAATAATAAAATCGGCACGGCGCCGCGCCGCTCGGCCACGCTATGCGCTTGCGCCAAAATCAGGCCGACCAAAAGGGCTTTTTGTTCACCGGTCGAGCAGGCCGCCGCCGGCATGTTTTTGGCTGCATAATTGACCAATAAATCGCTGCGATGCGGGCCTTCCAAAGTTCGACCGGCCGCCGCATCAAGAGCGCGCGCCGCGGCCAGCATGGCGCGATAGCCGTCTTCAACATCCAGCGCCGAGCGTTGTCTTAAATCGGCTTCCAATTGACCGGCCAAAGAAATCTCAGCGCGCGGAAAAGCGGCATCAGGAATGGCAGCCAGACCGATGGCCAGCGCATCCAAAGCAGCCAAACGCGCTGCCGCAATCGCCGTGCCGGTCAAGGCCATGGTTTCTTCCAACCCGTCCAGCCAAGCGCTTTGCGCCGCATCGGGCCGCCCATCGCTATCAGCCAATAATTTATTGCGCTCGCGCATGGCTTTTTCAAAGCCCGATAAAGCACGCGCCATACCGGCGTCCAAAGATTGCGCAAAGCGGTCGAGAAATTTGCGCCGTCCACCGGCACTGTCAACAAACAGCCGGTCCATGCCGGGCGTCAGCCAAAGCTGCGGCAATAAATGCGCAATATCGTCAATTTTACCATTCGCCCCATCAATGCGTAGCTGACGGGCATTATCTTTCAGTCCGATACCGGCCTTTACGCCCCCGTGCGGGCCTTCAAGATCGGCCGACACGGTCCAGCCAAGGCGATTGTGATATTGCATTTCATGCAAGCGCGCGCTGCGTAAACCACGCCCCGGTGCCAGCATGGAAAGCGCTTCCAATACATTGGTTTTACCGACCCCGTTTTGACCGGTGATAACCACCGCGCCGGAAGCACATTCAAGCTTCAACCCTTCATGGCTTCTGAAATGGGTCAGCCGTAAACATGAAATATACGGCGTGGCATGGCCCCGCGGCGCCTGATAGGCGGAAGTGTCAACCAGTGTTGCGGGCGCGCTGCCCATTACACCCGCATCGGCATCAGCACATAAAGCGCATCTGCATCATCATCATCGCGAACCAAAGTCGGCGAGCCGCTATCGGCCAGTTCAAAGGTTGCCGCTTCGCCGTCCAACTGGCCGGTAATATCCATTAAATAACGCGCGTTAAAGCCGATTTCCATCGCATCCGCCGCATAAGCAACGCTCAGCTCATCACTGGCCGAGCCGCTATCGGGATTGGAAACCGATAAAGACAAGCGGTCAGTATCCAAAGCCAATTTCACGGCGCGCGATTTTTCAGACGAAATGGCCGAGACACGGTCAACGCTTTGGGCAAAACTTTTTGCATCCAGCTTCAGCACTTTGTCATTATCGGTTGGGATGACGCGGGTATAGTCGGGAAATTTGCCGTCGATTAATTTCGACGTCAGCACAATATCGGCAAAAGCAAAATTGATCTTCGTGTCAGATACTTGCAAAGACACTTCGCCTTCGCTTTCTTCCAGCAATTTTTGCACTTCAGAGACGGTTTTGCGCGGAATGATAATCGCCGGCATTGCGTCGGCACCAACCGGCTGCGCCATTTGCACACGCGCCAAACGGTGACCATCTGTTGCTACGGCGCGCAATAAATTGCCACCATCTTCTTCCAGAACATGCAAATAAATGCCGTTCAAATAATACCGCGTTTCTTCAACCGAAATGGCGAAACGGGTTTTATCAATCAAGCGACGCAAATCCGCCGCCGGCAAAGCAAACGCCACCGGCATTTCATCTTGCGCCATTGCCGGAAAATCTTCGCGCGGCAAAGCCTGCAACGCAAAAGATGATTTACCGGCAGTCAGCTTCAAGCGGCCGCCGGTTTCATCCATGGCCAATTCAACCTGCGCCCCATCGGGTAATTTGCGCACAATGTCATAAAGCATATGCGCCGGCGCGGTAATGGCACCGGCTTGCACCACCTCCGCCTCAACCCGCTCGCGCATTTCAATTTCCAAATCAGTAGCGGTCAAATTCAACACCCCATTATCGGCTTCCAATAAAACATTGGAAAGGATCGGAATGGTGTTGCGCCGTTCGACCACGCTTTGCACATGGTTCAGGGCTTTCAGCAAATCACTGCGTTCGATAATGGTTTTCATTTCACCTCTCCGACCTGTCGCCCCGATAAGGGCCTGTCTGGTTTATTGCATCGTTTCTCGGCTGATTATGCTTGCCTTGCACATTCTTGCTGTTTGACGGCCCATTGGCACCGCCGTTCATCATGCGATTTTAAGCAGGCAGGGGCCGAATAAAAGCCCCACCAAGAAACGAATCTATGAGCAAAAATATAGCAGAAACCATGCCGATAAGGGGCAGTTTTTTTGTCTTATCCAGCGCTGCGGCTAGTTTTCCAACATCCGCCGCAACAAATCGACATCTTCGTCCAAAGCCGGGTCTTCATCGCGCAATTGTTCAATCTTGCGCACCGCATGAATGACCGTGGTATGGTCGCGACCGCCGAACTTGCGACCGATTTCGGGCAAAGAACGAGTGGTTAATTGCTTTGAGAGATACATGGCAATTTGGCGTGGACGGGCCACGGAGCGGGCGCGGCGCGCCGATAACATATCGCCCATTTTGACGTTGAAATATTCAGCGACACGACGCTGAATTTCATCAATGGTGACCCGACGCTCAGACGCACGCAGCAAATCGCGCAGCACATCTTGAGCCATTTCCAACGTCACCGGACGACCGACAAAACTGGCATAGGCAATGACCCGATTAAGCGCCCCCTCCAATTCACGAATATTGGAAACGATACGCTGCGCCAAAAATTCCAGAACCGGCTGCGGAATACGCGCCGACTCGCCATCTGTGCGCCGCGACATGGCTTCCGCTTTGGCGTGCAAAATGCCCAAGCGCAATTCATAATCGGTCGGATGAATATCCGCCACCAGACCCCAACCAAGACGCGAACGAATACGCTCTTCAATACCTTCCAAATCGGTCGGCGAGCGGTCGGCAGAGACAATCACTTGTCGGTTATGGTCCGTCAGCGCATTGAACGTATGGAAAAATTCTTCCTGTGTGGAATCTTTACCGGCGATAAATTGAATATCATCAATCATCAGCACATCGACTTCACGGAATTGCTGCTTAAACGCCACCGTATCTTTAAACCGCAAGGCACGGATAAATTGATACATGAATTTTTCGGCCGATAAATAAAGCACTGTGCGGTCCGGGTCTTGGCGACGAATTTCCCAAGCAATGGCATGCATCAAATGGGTTTTACCCAGCCCGACACCGCCATAAAGAAACAATGGATTAAACGCCACGCCTTCGCCTTCCGTCAGACGGCGCGCCGCGGCATGGGCCAGCTCATTTGATTTGCCGACGATAAAATTCTCAAAGGTAAAACGCGGGTCCAGCGGCGCGCCCAAATCTTCGCGGCCCCCTGTTTCCACCGGCTCTGCCGCCAGACGCGGCGGCGGGGCAGCAGGGCGGCGCGGCGCAACGGCTTTTTGCTCGCGCACGGCGGGCTTTTTATCGCTCGGTACCCATTCCGGTTTTAATTCAATATCAATCCGTTTGATGGATTTATCTTCAGCCCGCCAATGGTCACGAATGCGGGTCAAATAATGCGCCTCAATCCAACTGCGAACAAAGCGCGTCGGCACTTGCAAAATCACCCGGCCTTTTTGCGCACCGGCCACTTCCAGTAATTTAAACCAGCTATTAAACGTCGCCTCGCCCAATTCGGCGCGCAGGCGCGAGCGCACTTTATGCCATTGCTGGTTCAATTCATCTAAATTATTGGCTGCCGCTTTCGGGGCATCTGATACCGATAGGTCGGCCTCATCATGAGTGGTATTATTATTTTCTTTACCGTCCATATCCGTCATTGCAGTCCCCAATACTGGCACCCGAGCGGGCGCATCAAAAAAAATGCGCTGACAATTCGACCGGAGAGATGTTTTCGGGCGATATGAAACGCGCTTATCCAAGCGCCTTTTCATAGCTTTCGGCCGCTGCGTATATTATTGCTGGCTGCGTGTGGCCCCGACGATTTTCCTCCGGTCGCCTACCCCTTTGTTTTGCTTCATGAATCCGGCGCGAAAAATTTCAACGGCCCAAAAATCAAGCAAAACTGCGGGTTTCAGCGACTAACAAACGATACAAAAGCGATACTCATCTGGCAACGGGAAGAAAATGAGAACAAGCGGTTTTTTTTCATTTTTTATATTTTTTTTTGAATTTTTATGACTGAAAAAGAAAAAGCCCGCCCAAACCGGGCAGGCTATTTTACACATTTTTCAGCTGAGCCTCCGTCGCCTGACGGCGAAGAGCGATCAGCGTTAAACGATTGCGCTGACGCGTTTGGCCAAACGCGACACTTTGCGTGACGCGGTTTTTTTGTGCATCAAGCCTTTGCGACCGGCGCGTGCAATCATTGGCTGAGCCGCGCGCAAGGCACCTTCTGCCGCGCCCTTATCGCCGTTTTCGATCGCTTCTTCGACGCGACGGATAAATGTCCGCATTTTTGACCGCTGGTCACGATTGCGTGCCGTGCGGCGCTCGATTTTGCGGACCATTTTCTTTGCTGAGCTGGTATTCGCCATAAAACTTTTCCCGTTATCTAACAGTTGCGCGCGTTATAGGCGGCAACAGGGCCAGCGTCAACCGCTATATGGCCACAATGCCGAGGCTATTTATTTTCAAATTTGGGCGCGCGCTTTTCAATAAATGCCGCCATCCCCTCGCTTTGGTCATCAAAGGCAAATAGAGAATGGAAAACGCGGCGCTCATAATGCACCCCTTCGCGCAATGTCGTCTCAAAAGCGACATCAACACATTCCTTCGCCGTCATCACTGATGGCAATGATTTCTCGGCAATTTTTTGCGCCACGGAAATCGCTTCATCGACCAAATCATCGGCCGCGATAATGCGCGAGACCAGGCCGCAGCGTTCCGCTTCATCGGCATCCATCATCCGTCCGGTCAGGCACATTTCCATTGCTTTCGATTTTCCGACAAAACGGGTCAGGCGTTGCGTGCCGCCGGCACCCGGAATAACACCGAGATTAATTTCCGGCTGACCGAATTTGGCGGTATCGGCTGCCAAAATGAAATCGCACATCATCGCCAATTCGCAGCCGCCGCCCAGCGCATAACCGGCGACGGCGGCAATGATCGGTTTGCGGGCTTTCGCCGCTGCTTCCCAATTGGCGGTGATGAAATCTTCGCGCATCACATCAGCATAAGATTTGCCCGACATTTCTTTAATATCGGCACCCGCGGCAAATGCTTTTTCAGACCCGGTCAGCACCATGCAGCCAATCGCATCATCTTTTTCAAAGCCGTCAATCGCATGGGTCAGCTCATCCATCAACGCATTGCATAAAGCGTTGAGCGCTTGCGGGCGATGCAAAGTAATCAAGCCGACATTATCGCGGCGTTCGACCAGAATATTCTCGTATTTCATTTTGTCCCTATCCGGTCGCCCCCGCGACCTAGCTATGAGCGCCCCTCAGGAGCCAAATCAAAAAACACAAATTCATCGGTAAAAGTGAGGCGCAGAATTTCGCCTTTGCGAACAAAAGTCAAGCGCATCGACCGGTCTTTTGGCGCGCCCTCATCCGGCGCAACAGCCTCAACAGGCGCAACAGGTTCCATGCGCTGCCAGCCGAGATTGGGCAGGCTGGTGTCATAAAAATCAATCATCTCGGCACGGCTTTTTGTGCCTTTATTATTGGCGGTGATTTGCACGATACGCCCTTCAGGCTTATCGAACACCATCACCCCATTGGGCGCTTCAACCAGCCCATCCGCCAGAGGAATATCAGCGGCGGCAGATAAAAACCCTTGCCCATAAGCGGCCATTGGCAATGCCCATATCATGGCAAAGAAAAAAGTTGCGCCGATAAGCCGGATAAATGACATCTTCACGCGCATGGCTTTCTTATTCCCATATGGCTCATAAAGTTTCGCTCATTCATTCTGGCAAGCCCATTAATTTTGGCAAGAGGGACAGTAAAAACTGGACCGCCCTGACTGCACAATGCGTTGGATGCTAGCAGAACAATCATCGGCTGAACAGGTTTCGCCCTCGCGCCCATAAACCGCAAAACTATGTTGGAAATAACCAAGCCCGCCATCTTCATGCGCAAAGTCGCGCAAGGTTGAACCGCCGGCCGCAATCGCTCTGTCCAATACATCGCGAATGGCCGGCACCAAGCGGGCCAGTCTTTTGGCGCCGATATTGGCAGCTTTGCGGCGTGGGCTAATGCCCGCCATAAACAAAGCCTCGCAGACATATATATTGCCGAGACCGGCGACCACGCGCTGGTCCAAAAGCAGATTTTTAATCGGCGTTTTGCGTCCCGCACAGGCAGCCAACAAGCCGTCCAGATGAAATTCATTGCCCAAAGGCTCAGGCCCCAAATCGGCCAGAAAAGACGACGCCTCAGGGCGCGCGACCAGCTGCATAAAGCCGAAACGACGCGGATCGGCATAAGCCAAATGCGTGCCATCTTCAAAAAACAATTCAACATGAATATGTTTATCAGCCACTTGCGGCGCCACCTCATGCGCATAATCGCCCGGCTCATGCCGCGCCGCGCCGGACGGGGTTATCATATAGCGACCGCTCATCCCCAAATGGCTGAGCCAATAAAATCTATCGCCGTTTTTGCCTTGCATTTCTGCCAGCAAATATTTGGCCCGCCTATGCATGCCGATAAGCTGCGCCCCTTGCATGCGCGCGCTAAAACGCGGCGGCAGGGGAAAGCGTAAATCTGCGCGGTTCAAAACCGCTTTGTCGATGCGCTTGCCTTCAATATGCGGGGCGAGGCCGCGACGGACGGTTTCAACTTCAGGAAGCTCAGGCATGGCCGCATCATAAGCGGCGCAAAAATACGCGCAAGCAACAACTCGCGCAAACCCACCAAAGACAAATGCGACAAACCGGCAAAATGCCAAACAGTGCATGGATTTAGCCGCTCTTATGGGCTATCGTCGCGCTCCATGGCTGGCAGTGAACCAAAATCCGCAATCGCGACCGACGCCGCACCGGCACAGGCTGATGAGATTGATTTCGGCTATCGCACGGTTGCGCGTGACGACAAGCAAGGCTTGGTACGCGGCGTATTTGACAGCGTCGCCGATAAATATGATGTGATGAATGATGTGATGTCGGCGGGGCTGCATCGTTTGTGGAAGGCGCGGATGATTGAGGCGCTGCATTTGCGCCCTCAAAGCCGTTTGCATTTGGTCGATGTGGCCGGCGGCACCGGCGATATTGCCTTTCGCGCCATGGCGCGCTGCCGCAGGCTTAACACGCAATTACATGCACAAGTTATTGATGCCAATGAGCAAATGGTGCGGGTCGGTCGCCAGCGTGCGCAAAATGAATTGCACCGCGACAGCGGCGATATTGATTTTATCACCGGAACCGCCGAGGCCCTGCCGCTGGCTGATAATAGTGTCGATGCGGTATCGATTGCCTTTGGCATTCGCAATGTCACCGATCGCGATAAAGCCTTGCGCGATATGTATCGGATTTTAAAGCCGGGCGGACGTTTTGTTTGTCTGGAGTTTTCGCATATGCCGAGCCGCCCTTTGCAAGCGGCTTATGATGCCTATAGTTTTAACGTGATACCGCCAATGGGCGGGCTGATAGCCGGTGAAAGCGAGGCCTATCAATATTTGGTCGAAAGCATTCGCCAATTTCCTAAACCGCAAGCGTTTTTGGCGCAGCTTGATGCGGCCGGTTTTGCCCGCGCGCAAGTGGAATTGCTGAGCGGTGGCATTGCCGCCTTGCATATGGGGTGGAAGCTGTGAGGCGGTGGTGGCGATTTTTGACCATGGCGCGGCTTTTGCTGGCGCAAGACGCGCTTTTGCCGCCGAATTTTTTTATCGATGCGCCGCTGCGGGTGCGGCTGGCACGCCGCCTGTTTACCTTGGGCGCGCCGCGCTATCAGGCCGAAACACGCGGTCGCAAATTATCCGACCGGATTCGAAAATTAGGGCCGACTTATATTAAGCTGGGCCAGTTTCTGGCCACCCGTCCTGATATTATCGGCCCGGCCATGGCCAAGGATTTAACGTTTTTGCAAGACCGGCTGCCGCCTTTTTCTGACAAGCAAGTGCAGAAGATTTTGCGCGGCGAGCTGGATGAGCCGGGCGCGGTGATTAAAGATATGAGCGCGCCGATTGCCGCCGCCTCCATCGCGCAAGTGCATGAGGCCATTCACGCTGAAACCGGTGAGAAAATAGCCATTAAGATTTTACGGCCCAATGTTGAAGAGCGACTGAATGGCGAATTGGCCCTTTTGGCGCGTCTGGCTGAATTGGCCGAGCGTTATGTGCCGGTCACCCGTCGCCTGCTGCCGGTCGCCTCGATTGAAACATTGGCCCGTTCGATTAAAGGCGAAGTTGATTTTCGAAAAGAAGCCGCCGCCCTGTCGGAAATGGGGGAAAACATTGCCGACCAAAAAGGCTTTCGCGTGCCGAAAGTCTATTGGGAAGCCAGCGGCAAGCGGGTTTTGGCCATGCAATGGGTGGATGGCACAAAAGCCTCTGATGTCGAAGCTTTGCGCGCTGCAGGCCATGATATGTCGGATTTGGCAGTACGGCTTTTGCAAGTGTTCTTGACCCTGGTTTTGCGCGATGGGTTTTTTCACGCCGATATGCATCAAGGCAATTTGATGATTGCCGATAATGGGGAAATTATCGCCATTGATTTAGGCATTTGCGGACGATTGGACCGTGATAGCCGTCGCTTTTTGGCGGAGATTTTGCACGGCTTCATCACCCGCGATTATAAAAAGCTGGCGGAAGTGCATATTGAAGCCGGCTATGTGCCGGCGCATCATGATGTACATGAATTTGCACAAGCTTTGCGCTCGGTCGGCGAGCCGATACGCGACCGCGATGCGGATGATATTTCCATGGGCCGGGTGCTGGCGCAATTATTCGATATTACCGAAGAATTTGACATGAAGACGCAGCCGCAGCTTTTGCTATTGCAAAAAACCATGGTGACAGTGGAAGGCGTGGCGCGCAGTTTTGACCCGAAAGTGAATATTTGGGACGCCTCTGAAAAACTGGTCGGCGATTGGCTGAGAAAATCCATCGGCCCGCAAGCGGTGCTGAAAGATATAACCGATAATGCGCAGCGCAGTTTGCGCATGGTGCAAAGACTGCCCGATACGCTGGAAGAATTGGAACGCGGTGCGCGCGCTGTGCAAGATTGGGGCGCCCATCAGCAAGAAAAAACCGGCAAACAATCCGACAGGCTGGCGCGCGGGCTGGGCGTTGTGGCCCTCGCTGTGGCGGCGGCACTGGCCGCGCTGCAGATTTTGTAAAAAATACTGATTTACAATTTGTTTCGGTAAATTAAACTGAATGCATCTTTTTAAGAGTGAATTATGCCTCGCATTTTGCTGATTATCGGAGGTGGCATTGCCGCCTATAAAGCACCCGAACTTGTGCGCCAATTGCGCGCGCAAGGGCTGGCTGTGCGCTGTCTGTTAACCGCAGCAGCGGCGCAATTTGTCTCGCCCTTATCGCTGGCCTCGGTATCGGGTGACAAAGTATATGACAATTTATTCGACCTGACCGATGAAGCGGAAATGGGGCATATCCAATTATCGCGCGATGCTGATTTAATTTTGGTGGCACCGGCAACCGCCGATTTAATGGCCAAAGCGGCGCAAGGCTTGGCTGCTGATTTGGCCTCGACCACATTATTGGCCACCGATAAGCCGGTATTAATGGCACCGGCAATGAATGTGCGCATGTGGCAGCACGCAGCGACGCAGCGCAATTTGGACATATTGAGCACGGACGGGCTGCATTTTATCGGCCCCGAAGAGGGCGATATGGCGTGCGGTGAATATGGCCCCGGGCGGATGAGTGAGCCGGTTGATATTGCCGCCAAAGCGGCATCGCTTTTGGGCCTTGCCGCCGGCAGCGCGAAAATAAGCGGCCCGTTACAGGGGCGTAAAATCTTACTGACCGCCGGCCCGACGCATGAGCCGATTGATCCGGTGCGCTATATCGCCAATCGCTCATCCGGCAAGCAAGGCTATGCGATTGCCGGCGCCTTGGCCGCGCAAGGCGCTGAGGTGCATTTAATTTCCGGCCCGACCGCCCTGCCGGACCCGACAAATGTCAAAGTCACTCGCATTGAAACGGCGCGGCAAATGCATCAGGCAGTGATGGCGCATGATAAGCTCGACGCGGCGATTATGACCGCCGCCGTTGCCGATTGGCGACCGGCCGATATGAGCGACGAAAAAATCAAGAAAAACGGCGATGCACCCTCGCCTCTGGCGTTGACGGAAAACCCGGATATTTTGGCCGATTTGGCAGCTTCACCGCAGCGACCGGCCTTGCTGGTCGGTTTTGCCGCTGAGACCGAAAATGTCGAAGTGCATGCCAAAGCCAAATTAACCAAAAAGAATTGCGATTGGATTGTCGCCAATAATGTCGCCATGGATAGCGGTATTGTCGGCGGGGTGATGGGCGGCGATGAAAACGCCATTACCCTTTACCATCAAGACGGGGCCGAGGCTTTTGCCCAAATGAGCAAAGCCGATACGGCCGCCGCTTTGGCCGACCGCATTGCCGCATATTTTAATGCTGAAGAAAATGAAAGGGCGAAACGCGCATGACCGCTCCGCAAATTGATTTTAAATATTTGCCACATGGCGAAGGGTTGGATTTGCCGGCCTATGAAACCGAAGATGCGGCCGGTATGGATTTGCGCGCCGCTTTGGCCGACGATGAAAGCGTGACTTTGGCCCCCGGCCAAAAAGCCATGCTGCCGACCGGTTTTGCTATGGCTTTGCCGCGCGGCTTTGAAGCGCAAGTGCGCCCACGCTCCGGGTTGGCGGCAAAAAACGGCGTCACTGTTTTAAATACGCCGGGCACAATCGATGCCGATTATCGCGGCGAAGTGAAAATCATTCTGATTAATTTGAGCCAAGAGCCGTTCACCATTGAGCGTGGCATGCGCATTGCGCAAATGGTTATTGCACCGGTGGTGCAAGCCAAAATGCGCGTCGTTGCCAGCCTTGATGATACGGCGCGCGGCGCAGGCGGCTTCGGCTCCACCGGCACTGACGCCTCAACCCAAAAGAGCGGCACATGATCAGATTATCGCGTAAATCTCTTTTGGCCTTGGAGGCGGTTTTGGATGTCGCCTTATATGCGCGGCCCGAACCGGTGCAAGCGCGCGAGATTACGGCGCGGCAGGGGATGCCGCAAAGGCATTTGGAACAAGTCATGCAAGCTTTGGTGCGGGCTGATATTTTGCGCGGTGTGCGCGGGCCTCGCGGCGGTTATCGACTGGCGCGCGAGCGACGCCGCATCAGTGTCAGGGAAATATTTGAAGTCATTGAAGCGATTGATGCAAATGAAGAGGCAGCGGTTTCCAAATCGCAATTGGGGGCAGAAATTATTGCGCCGTTTCACGGGCAATTACAAAACGCCCTTATTGAAGCGGTCGGCGATACGACGATTGCCGATTTATGTGCCAATGCCAATGCGGTGAGCAGCGCGTCAAGCGGCGGCGCCGATGACAGTGATTTCACCATTTAGCGGCATTTTGAACATGCCCGACATAACGGATTTGATTGAGGGAGAGGAATAGAAAATGAGCATGACAGACGATAAACCGGGCCGCGGCCGCATTTACCGCTCGATTACCGATACCATTGGCAATACACCGATTGTCGCGGTTGAACGGATGGCGGCTGAATATGGCGTGCGTGGCAAAATCTTTGCCAAGCTGGAATTTTTCAATCCGATTGCCAGTGTCAAAGACCGCATTGGTGTGGCGATTTTGGATGCGCTGGCCGAACAGGGCAAATTGAAAGACGATACGGTTCTGGTCGAACCGACCTCGGGCAATACCGGCATTGCATTGGCTTTTGCTTGTGCGGCGCGCGGTCATCGTTTGGTTTTATGCATGCCCGAAAGCATGTCGGTGGAACGGCGTAAAATGCTGCAATTATTGGGCGCTGAATTGGAACTGACCGAAGCGGCCAAAGGCATGAAAGGGGCAATTGCCAAAGCGCAAGAATTGCTCGACGCCAATCCCGACTGGGTGATGCCGCAGCAATTTGAAAATCCGGCCAATCCGGAAATTCATCGGCGCACCACAGCGGAAGAAATTTGGAATGATATGGATGGTGCGGTTGATGCGGTGATTTCCGGCGTTGGCACGGGTGGCACATTTACCGGTATCGGCTCGGTTTTAAAACCGCGCAAAAGCGATTTGAAAATGATTGCGGTGGAACCGGAAGACAGTCCTGTTTTATCGGGCGGCGATGGTGGTCCGCATAAAATTCAAGGTATTGGTGCCGGTTTCGTGCCCGGCAATATGGACAAGCAATGGCTGGATGAAGTGCTGACCATTGGCAATGAAACGGCGTTTGAAACGGCGCGTAAGCTTGCTCGTTTGGAAGGCATTCCGGGCGGTATTTCGTCCGGCGCGGCCATGGCGGCAGCCCTTGAAGTGGCCGGTCGCAGCGATATGGCAGATAAAAATATTGTGGTGATTTTGCCAAGCTTTGCCGAGCGTTATCTGTCAACCGCGCTGTTTGAGGGCCTATAGGCTCTATGGCAGGCCCTATGAGCGCGGCGGCTGATAAAACATTAAGCGATGCTGAGATTGCCCGCTATCAGCGTCATTTAGTGCTGAAAGAAGTCGGCGGTCCGGGCCAGCAAAAACTGAAAAATGCCGCCGTGCTGATTGTCGGCATGGGCGGGCTGGGGCAACCGGCAGCGCAGTATTTGGCCGCCGCCGGTATTGGTCGCTTGGGCTTTGTCGATGATGATGTCACCGATATCAGTAATTTGCAGCGACAAATATTATTGACCGAAGCCGATTGCGGGCAGCCCAAAACCGATAGCGCGCTGAACCGCCTTGCCCAATTGAACCCGCATGTTGAGTTGAGCGCGCATGGCATGCGCCTCACGGCCGATAATGCCGCCGCGCTGATTGGCGATTACGACATTGTGCTGGATGGCTGCGATAATTTCGCCACACGGTTTATCGTCAATGATGCCTGTTTTCAGGCACACAAAACCCTTGTCTCAGGGGCGGTTGGCCGCTTTGACGGTCAGCTGGCTTGTTTCAAGCCGTGGCTGAAACAGGCAAATGGCACGCCATATCCGTGTTACCGCTCCTTAGTGCCGGAAAATGCTGACGCGCCTGAAACGGCGGATAATTGCGCCACCACCGGCATTATCGGCGCGCTGACCGGCATTATCGGTTCGATGATGGCACTGGAAGCGATTAAGGAAATTACCGGTGCCGGCGATAGTTTGGCCTCTCATATGCTGGTATTTGACGGGCTGTCTTTTAATGCCCGCAAGGTCAAGATTAACTGGGACCCTGAGAACCCGAATAATGGACAAAATGCCGATTGAAGCGACGACACGGCTTGCCGCGCATCGCGGATAAGACTAGTTTTGAGCGATGGATCGTTTGGTAATGCTTCGTGTCGGCCTTGGCCTTGTTCTGCTGGTGGCAGTGGTCTCGCTTTTGCCGTTTTCAATTGCCGCGCAAAACAGCCGCGATGACCGGGTGCTGGGCGACAGCGGTCTGCCATTGCCGCGCTTTGTTGCGATTAATAAAGATAAGGCCAATGTGCGGCGCGGGCCGGGCGAAGATTATCCGCTATTATATCAATATCAACGTTCCGGCCTGCCGCTCGAAATCATTGCCGAATATGGCCAATGGCGACAAGTGCGCGACCATGAGGGCAGCGAGGGCTGGATGCATGCGCGGCTCTTGCGCGGCGCGCGGCATGTAATTTTACGCCAAGCCGCCAATGCGCTGAGTTTGCGCAATGCGCCTGATGCCGGTGCCGGCGTGGTTGCTTTGGTGCAAGCCGGTGCGATTGCGCGGCTGAAAGAATGCGTGGTCAATTGGTGCGAAATTGATGCACAAGGCCACCGCGGGTGGATGCAGCGCGATATGCTGTGGGGCGTCTATCCGTTTGAACGGCTCGATTGACAAACGCGCGATAACTTAAATGCAAAGCGCATGAAAAAGGGGAGCTCGAAAGCTCCCCTTTCCCGTGTGGGTCTCTGTAGAAGAGTTAGGCTGCCAGATCGAAACGATCGGCATTCATGACCTTGGTCCATGCGGCAATAAAGTCAGCGATGAATTTATCGCCATTATCGCTTTGTGCATAAACTTCGGCGATGGCGCGCAATTCCGAATTGGAACCGAACACCAAATCAACGCGTGTCGCAGTACCGACGCTTTCACCGCTGCTGCGGTTCTTACCTTCAAACAGGTTTTCGTCAGACTGTGACCAGGCTGTATTCATATCCAGCAATTTGACAAACCAGTCATTGCTCAGCGTATTGCCATCGCTCCATACGCCATGACCTTCGGCAGAAATGCCCAAGGCGCGCAAGCCGCCGACCAGAACCGTCATTTCAGCTGCTGTCAGACCCAAAAGCTGGGCTTTATCAAGCAGCATTTCTTCCGGTGAAACGGCAAATGATGTGCGTTGGAAATTGCGGAAGCCATCGGCCGCCGGTTCCAAAACATCAAAGCTGTCGGCATCGGTTTGCTCTTCGCTGGCATCGCCGCGACCCGGGGCAAAAGGAACATTGGCACCGGACGCCATTTCAATACCGACACCGCCGGCCAGAACAATCACATCAGCCAGGCTGGCATTGTTCTCAGAGGCAATTGTGTCCAATACGCCAAGCACTTTTTCCAATTGCTCAGGCTTATTGGCGGCCCAGTTTTTTTGCGGTGCAAGGCGAATACGCGCGCCATTGGCGCCACCACGCATATCAGAGCCACGATAGGTTGAGGCAGACGCCCAAGCGGTTTCGACCATTTCTTGAATGCTCAAACCGCTATCCTTAATCGCCGCTTTAACTGCATTGACATCATAGCTGTCATTGCCGGCCGGGACCGGATCTTGCCAAATCAACTCCTCATCCGGAATTTCCGGACCGAGATAGCGATTTTTCGGACCCATATCACGGTGCAGCAATTTGAACCATGCGCGGGCAAAAGCGTCAGCGAAATACTCAATATCATTATGGAATTTCTCTGAGATTTTGCGATATTCCGGATCTTTGATCATCGCAATATCAGCCGTGCTCATGGCCGGTGTTACTTTTTCACCGGACCCGTCAACTTCAGGGGCCATGTCATCATCGGCCAAATCAACCGGATGCCAAATATTGGCGCCGGCCGGCGTCTTGTTCAATGCCCATTCATATTTGAACAACAGGTCGAAATAGCCATTATCCCATTGTGTCGGATTGGCCGTCCACGGGCCTTCCAAACCTGAGGTAATGGTGTCGACGCCTTTGCCCGATTTATGGGTTGAGAGCCAACCAAAGCCTTGCGCTTCAATCGGTGAACCTTCCGGCTCCGGACCGACATGCGCTGCATCACCGGCACCGTGCATCTTACCGAATGTGTGACCACCGGCGACCAAGGCAACGGTTTCTTCATCATTCATCGCCATGCGGGCAAAGGTCTCACGAATATCCTGCGCGCTCAAAAGCGGGTCAGGATTGGCATTCGGGCCTTCCGGATTGACGTAAATCAAACCCATTTGCACAGCGGCAAGCGGGTTTTCCAAAGACTGGCGGGTCTCGGCATAGCGATTATCACCAAGCCATGCATCTTCGGCAC
>CBFIHY010000013.1:0-16654 GCA_965662315.1 Alphaproteobacteria bacterium | reverse complement strand
CCCTGCCCTTACAATATGACCACGGCTATGCCGCAGATTTATATAAAGCGACGCCCTATCTCGGCCTCGGTATTATCGGCCAATGGGCGGCACGCGAAAATTTGATACTGGGCGTGCACTTACATGACGGGCTGCAATTTGGCGGCCAAGTGCGCGAGAAACCGTGCCATGACGGATTTCAACGCGCGTTTCATTGCGGCACCGGCCTGCCTTGGACAGATGCTGCGCGGTTTTTGCAAGACCAAGAAATTGAGCCGCGTGGTAAAATTACACTCAACTGGCGGTTTTAAATAATAATCACTTGCCCAGAATCGCGCCCGTCTGTATACAATCGGATTTTAATGACAGCTAAGGAAATCAAGGGCGCTTTCGCCCACCGCGACCTCTTAGGGATCGACGGGCTGTCTGTTTCCGAAATTACCTATCTGCTGGACCTGTCCGACAATTATGTCGACCAGAACAGGCAGATTGACAAAAAGACCTCAGTGTTGCGAGGCCGCACACAAATCAATCTGTTTTTTGAAAGCTCGACCCGCACGCAAAGCTCGTTTGAGCTGGCCGGTAAGCGGCTGGGCGCAGATGTGATGAATATGGCGGTCAAAACATCTGCGGTCAATAAAGGCGAGACGCTGTTGGATACCGCCGTCACGCTAAACGCGATGAACCCTGACTTGCTGGTTGTGCGGCATGGCGATAGCGGCGCGGTGGCTTTGCTGGCGCAAAAAATGTCTTGTGCCGTATTGAATGCCGGTGACGGGGCGCATGAGCACCCGACACAAGCGCTATTGGATGCGCTGACCATTCGCCGCCGCCTCGGCAAATTGCAAGGCCTGAAAGTTGCGATTTGTGGCGATATTGCGCATAGCCGCGTGGCCCGTTCCAATTTGCTGCTGTTGAATGCGATGGGCGCACAAGTGCATCTCATCGGCCCACAAACATTGTTGCCGGTGGGCGCGGAGCAATTGGGCGCGCGGGTTTTCACCGATATGCGTGCCGGATTGGAAGGCTGCGATATTGTGATGATGCTGCGCATTCAAAGTGAACGCATGGAAGGGGCGCTTATCCCGTCTGTGCGCGAATATTATCGGCTCTATGGCCTCGACCGCGAAAAGCTGGCCTATGCCAAGCCTGAGGCGCTGGTGATGCATCCGGGGCCGATGAATCGCGGTGTGGAAATTGACAGCGCGGTGGCAGACGACCCTGAGCGCAGTCTTATTCGGGACCAAGTTGAGATGGGCGTTGCCGTGCGCATGGCGGTGTTGGAGGCACTGGCCGCCAATCTGCCAAATGCGGTGGGAGGCAGCGAATGAATTGCGCCTTTACCAATGCCCGCCTGATTGACCCGTCCAATGGGCTGGATGAGACCGGCAATCTGATTGTCGAAAACGGCAAAATTTTTGCTATCGGCAAAGATGCCAAAGCCCCCGGCGGTATTAAAACCTATGACTGCAAAGGCATGGCGATTTTGCCCGGGCTGGTTGATATGCAAGTTTTCACCGGCGAGCCGGGAGAAGAGCATAGAGAAACCTTGGCCACTGCTTCGCAAGCTGCCGCCGCCGGTGGCGTCACGACAATGATTACCATGCCGAATACCAATCCGGTGATTGATGATGCGGCTTTGGTGGACTTTATTTCGCGCCGCGCCCGCGATACGGCGATTGTGCGCGTGCACCCAATGGCGGCTTTGACCAAAGGCTGTAACGGGCAAAGCATGACCGAGATCGGACTTCTGAGCGAAGCCGGTGCCGTGGCCTTTACTGATGGCGACCGCGCCGTCATGAATGCGCTGACCATGCGCCGCGCACTGGCTTATGCCGGAACTTTTGACGCGCTGATTGTGCAGCATGCCATGGACCAAGATTTGCAAAGCGCCGGTGTGATGCATGAAAGCGAAATGGCAACGCGGCTCGGCTTGGCGGGTATTCCGGTGGCTGCCGAAACGGCCATGATTGACCGTGATTTACGCCTCGTTGAATTGACCGGCGCGCGCTATCACATTGCGCAAATTTCTGCCGCTGAAAGCGTCGAAGCGGTGCGCGCCGCCAAGCAGCGCGGCCTGCCTGTATCATGCGGCGTCTCGGCCACGCATCTCATGCTCAATCAAAATGATGTCGAGAACTACCGCACTTTTGCCAAATTATCGCCGCCATTGCGCCGCGAAGAAGACCGGCTGGCTTTGATTGCCGGTGTCGCTGATGGCACGATTGATGTCGTGGTGTCGGGGCATAATCCACAAAATGAAGAAGCCAAGCGACAGCCTTTCGCGCAAGCCGCTTATGGCACGGTCGGGGTGGAAACACTGCTTGCCGGATTATTGAGCCTGCATCATGCCGATGGCGTGCCGCTGGATGTTTTGCTGAATTGCGTTACCGCCCGTCCGGCTGCCTTATTGGGATTGGACAGCGGCACATTAAGCGTCGGTGCGGCGGCTGATTTCGCCATTACCGATATTGACGCGCCTTGGGTGGTGGATGCGGATAACTTGCGCTCCAAGTCTCAAAATGCTGCAATCGACAAAAGAAAAGTACAAGGGCAAGTGCTGGCCTGCTATGTCAGCGGCGAAGCGGTTTTTGAACTTTAAATAATATTTGGGGGGCAGATATGAGTGAACCGGTAATCATTATTTTGGCTTTGGCGTTCGGCTATTTGCTCGGCTCCATTCCTTTCGGCCTGCTGTTCACCCGTTTGGGTGGCAAAGGCGATATTCGCGATATCGGTTCCGGCAATATTGGCGCGACCAATGTTTTGCGCTCCGGCAGCAAGCTTTTGGCTTTGGCCACTTTGCTGGCCGATGCGCTAAAAGGTGGCCTCGCCGTTGCCTTGGTTTGGCGACTGGGCAGCGATACGGCTGCGCTGATGGCAGGCATGGCGGCCTTTATCGGTCATTTATTTCCGGTCTGGCTCGACTTTAAGGGCGGCAAAGGCATTGCTGTTTTCATCGGTGCCATACTCATCATGTCGCCGCTGACCGGCATTTTATTCTTGATTGTATGGCTTTTGGTTGCGCTCGCATCGCGCATCTCATCGCTTTCAGCCATTGCCGCGCTTTTGTTCACCGTGCCGTTCCTGCTGTTTTTGGGCGAGCGCGACACGGCTTTATATGCTTCTCTCATGGTTGCCTTATCGCTTTACGCGCATCGCGAAAACATTACCCGCTTGCGCGCCGGTACGGAGCCTAAAATCGGCGGCTAAATCAGCCGCCAAATTTCACCCGCTAAAACAATAATAAGGGGTTGGGTATGACAGACGGTTTCAACCGCATTAGAAATTGAGCCTGCCGCTCGACCGGCAGCTTGCCTATTTACGTTTGGCACGGACCGAGCAAATCGGGCCGGTGACGTTTCAACGCCTTATCACTGTTTATGGTGATGCCGAGAAAGCTTTGGCCGCCCTGCCTGAATTGTCACAACGCGGCGGGCGCAAGCGGCCGCTGAAAGCATTTTCAATGAGCAAGGCGAAAGCCGAATATGGCGCGACCGAAAAACTGGGCGGGCAATATTTAATATGGGGCGAAGCCGGTTATCCGGCGGCCCTGCAAGCCCTGCCCGATGCGCCACCCATATTGGCCGCGCATGGGCATTTGAAATTTATCGAAAAGCCGATGATTGCCATTGTCGGCGCCCGTAACGGTTCGGCTGCAGCGCGCAAAATTACCGGTATTTTGGCGACAGACCTTGCCGCCGCCGGTTTGGTTATCGTCTCCGGCCTAGCACGTGGCATTGATGGCGCAGCCCATCAAGCGGCCTTAGAGCATGGCACGATTGCCGTTATCGGCAATGGCGCGGCACATGCTTATCCGCGCGATAATGCCGATTTGCAGGCGGCAATTATTGAGCAAGGCTTGCTGTTATCTGAAAATCCGCCCGACACGGCGCCGCAAGCCAGCCTGTTTCCCCGTCGCAATCGCATTATTGCCGGTCTGTCGCTTGGGGTGATTGTGGTTGAAGCGGCGCAACGTTCCGGTTCTTTAATAACCGCCCGTCTGGCGGCCGAACAAGGGCGTGAAGTTTTCGCCGTACCGAACTCGCCACTCGATGCGCGTGGCCTAGGGTCGAATAATTTATTGCGCGAAGGGGCGATGATTGCCGAAACCGCCGATGATGTTTTGAATGTTTTAAGGCCGATTATCGAACAACGCGAAATGGACAGCCGCACACCTCCGCCGCCCAAACAGCCGCCTGCCGAACCGGCACAACCCGATGATCAGTTACGCCGACATATCACATCACTTATGGGGCCGGTTCCGATGACCATTGATGAGCTGGTGGAGGCCGCAAATGCGCCGGTTTCTGCGGTGCATTTGGTATTGTTGGAATTGGAGTTGGCCGGACGTTTGACACAAGAGCCGGGCGGCAAAATCAGCCTGATTTGAACAACGCCATAAATCCGTGATTTGACAGATGGGCGTATTTTGACCATATGATGCGCCCGAAAGATGATTTGAGGCCGCTTCTATGCAAGTCGTGATTGTTGAATCGCCTGCCAAGGCAAAGACGATAAACAAATATCTCGGTTCCGATTTTACGGTTCTGGCGAGCTTCGGCCATGTCCGCGATTTGCCGGAGAAAAACGGTTCCGTCGATCCGGATAATGATTTTGCCATGTCATGGGAAGAGCAAGGCGATGCGCGCAAGCGTTTGAGCGATATTGCCAAAGCGGTAAAAAGTGCCGACTCCTTGGTGCTGGCGACTGACCCCGACCGCGAAGGCGAAGCGATTAGCTGGCACGTGCTGGAAGTATTGCGCAAAAAGAAAGTGCTGGGTGATAAGCCGGTCAGCCGTGTGGTGTTTAACGCCATCACCAAAAATGCGGTGCTGGAAGCAATGGCCAAGCCGCGCCAAATTGATGAAAAGCTGGTCGATGCTTATTTGGCGCGTCGCGCCCTTGATTATTTGGTCGGCTTTAATCTGTCGCCTGTGCTGTGGCGCAAATTGCCCGGCTCGCGTTCAGCCGGTCGTGTGCAATCGGTAGCCCTGCGATTGATTTGCCAGCGCGAATTGGAAATTGAAGCGTTTGTTCCGCGCGAATATTGGTCTGTCGATACAGATTTTAAAACTGCCAATGGCGATGCGCTGCCGACACGGCTGGTGCGCCATAAGGGCGAGAAGCTGGAAAAATTTACCCTCGCCAATGAGGATATGGCACGCGAGGCCGAAACCGCGATTGCCAGTACTGAATTCTCAATTGAGAAAATTGAAAGCAAGCCGGGCCAGCGTAAACCGTCGGCCCCCTTCACCACCTCAACCCTGCAGCAGGAAGCCAGCCGCAAGCTGGGCTTTAACGCCAAGCGCACCATGCAAGTGGCGCAATTACTGTATCAGGGCGTCAGCATTGATGGCGAAGAGACCGGCCTGATTACTTATATGCGGACCGATGGCACGCAAATCACGCCGGAAGCGGTAACTGAAACGCGCGATGTGATTGTTGAAGATTTCGGCGATGAATATTTGCCGGATGCGCCGCGTGTTTATGAAACCAAAGCGGCCAATGCGCAGGAAGCCCATGAAGCCATTCGCCCGACCTCGCTGGCCCGTCGGCCTGACCAAGTCGGTCGCTATTTGGATGCTGACCAAGCCAAGCTTTATGAGCTGATTTGGAAACGCACCATGGCCTCCCAAATGGAAAATGCGCGCGTGCAACGCACGACGATTTCCATTTCCGGTGCCGATGGGCAAACCGGCTTGCGCGCCTCCGGCACGGTCATAACTTTCTCCGGCTTTTTGAAGCTATATGAGGAAGGCAAGGATGATGAAGCGGAAGAAAAAGACGGCCCGCGTCTGCCGCAAGTGAATGAAGGCGAAAACCTGTCAGTGTTTAAAATTTCGCCGGAGCAGCATTTCACCGAGCCGCCGCCGCGTTATAGCGAGGCGACTTTGGTTAAACGTATGGAAGAGCTGAGCATTGGTCGCCCGTCGACTTATGCGTCTGTTTTGAGTGTCTTGCGCGAGCGCGAATATGTGGTGATGGACCGCAATCGCTTTATTCCGCAAGATAAAGGCCGCTTGGTCACCGCGTTTTTGGAAAACTTCTTTGACCGCTATGTCGAATATGATTTTACCGCCGCCTTGGAAACCGACCTCGATAAAGTATCCGACGGCTCGCTGAGTTATAAGGAAGTGCTGGCCCGTTTCTGGGAAGACTTCCATAAAACCGTCGAAACAACGCTGGAAATTCGCAATACCGAAATCCTCGACACGATGAATGAGGTGATGGGCCCGCATATCTTTAAAGATACCGGCGATGGCGACCCGCGTATTTGCCCGAAATGTGGCGAAGGCGGCTTGAGTTTGAAGACCGGCCGCTTCGGGGCTTTTGTCGGCTGCACACGCTACCCTGATTGCCGCTTCACCCGCCCATTTGCCGGTGAACAAGCCGAGCAAGGCGACATTGAACGGATTTTGGGACAAGACCCGGAAACCGGCCTTGATGTGCATATTAAAAACGGTCGTTTTGGGCCTTATATCCAACTTGGCGATAGCGGTGAGACGGAAGACAAGCCGAAACGCGCCGGACTGCCCAAAGGCAAGCAACCGGCGGATATGGAATTGGATTACGCGCTGAAACTTTTATCTCTGCCACGCAATATCGGGCCGCATCCTGAAACCGGTGAAGATATTATGGCGGATATCGGCCGCTACGGGCCTTATATTAAGGCCGGCAAGCAATCGGCCAGCCTTGAAAACCCGGATGAAGTTTTTGAGATTGGCGTCAATCGCGCGGTCACGGTTTTGGCTGAGCGCAAAGCGAAAGGCCCGGCGCAACGTCGCGGTGGCAGTGTGATTAAAGATTTGGGTGAACATCCCGATGATAAAAAACCGGTGCGCGTTATGGATGGTCGTTTTGGCCCTTACGTCAAATATGAAAAGGTCAATGCCACCATTCCGAAAGACGAAGATCCGGAAGATATTACATTGGAGCGTGGCCTTGAATTAATTGCCGCGCGCATTGCCAAAGGCCCTGCCAAAAAACGCAAAAAAGCGGCACCGAAGAAAAAGAGCGCCTAATGGGAGACATCCCTACGCGCGATGAGATTTTGAAATTCATCGCCGAGCATCCGGGCGAAGCCACCAAACGCGATATCGCCAAAGCCTTTAATATTAAGGGCGCCGACCGCATTCCGCTGAAACGCTTATTGCGCGAAATGAGCGCCGAAGGCCTGCTGGAAGGCAGCCGCAAAGGCGGCATGCGCGGGCATGGCGATTTGCCGAGTGTGCAAGTGGTGGAAGTTACCGGTCGCAATAAGGAAGGCTATTTGGTGGCGCGGGCGCGGCGCGATGGCGTTTTGCTGGACGGGCCGCAAGACCCGATTATTGAAATTGATGATGCGCCGCCGAAAAACAGACGACACCGCCCCTCCCCGCCGGTCTCGCCCGGTGATACGGCATTGGCTCGGTTGCGACAGGTCAGCAAAGAGAAATATATTGCCCGCGTCATCCGCAAATTGGGCGATGCCGGTGGGCAAATAATCGGTGTGGTGCGCGACCGCGCCGATGGCTTGTGGCTGATGCCGGCAGACCGCCGCGAACGGCATGAATATAAGCTGGAGAAAGATACCAAAGCGGCGCATGGCGATTTGCTGGTGTGTGAAAAATTGCCCGGCCCTCGAATGGCGGCGAAGCGTGCGCGTATGAAAGAAAATATCGGCGCGGCTGATGACCCGCATGCGTTTTCACTGATTTCAATTGCCGAGCAAGGCCTGCCGACCGTATTTCCCGAGGCGGTGCTGCACGAAGCCGATGCGGTAAAAGAAGCGACCGTTGAGGGGCGCGAAGATTTAACCGCCCTGCCTTTCATCACCATTGACCCGGCCGATGCGCGCGACCATGACGATGCGGTATTTGCCGAGCCTGACCCCGAGCATGAGGGCGGCTTTATTGTTTGGGTGGCGATTGCTGATGTGGCGGCTTATGTGACGCCGGGCAGTGATATGGATCGCGAGGCAAGAAAGCGCGGCAATTCTGTTTATATGCCTGACCGCGTCGTGCCGATGCTGCCCGAAAGATTGTCTAATAATTTATGCTCATTGCGTGAAAATGAAACGCGCCCCTGCATGGCGGTGAAAATGCATTTTGCCGCCGATGGCAGCAAGCGCAGTCATAATTTTTATCGCGGCTTAATGCGCTCGGTTGCCAAGCTGAGCTATGGCGAAGCGCAGCAGGCGTTTGACGGCGACTGCCCAGCCGCTTTCGCGCATTTGGAACAAAATGTTTTGCAGCCTTTATGGCAAGCCTATCAGACAATGAAGCTGGCGCGCGAACGTCGCCAGCCTTTGCGCATTAATCGGCCCGAACGGCGTATTGAAATGAATGATAAGGGGCAGATTGCACGGATTTATCTGCCGCCGTCTTTGGAAGCGCATAAGCTGATTGAAGAAATGATGGTGAGCGCCAATGTATGCGCTGCTGAGACGCTGGAAAAGCACAAGCGCACACTGATTTACCGCGTGCATGATACGCCGCCTGATGAGCGCGTGCGGGCGCTGTCCGATTTTCTGCGCTCAATGGGCGTTAAGCTGAGCCTTGGCCAGACTTTGCTGCCGCAATTATTTAACGGGCTGATGCAGCAAACCGCAGACAAGCCGTTTGCGCCAACCGTTTCTGAAGCGGTGCTGAGGACCCAAGCGCAGGCGATTTATGATGTCGAGAATATCGGCCATTTCGGCCTGAATTTGGGACGCTACGCACATTTCACCTCGCCCATTCGCCGCTATGCCGATTTGACCGTGCATCGTGCCCTCATCTCGGCACTAAAGGCCGGCAAAGATGGGCAAACGGCGGAAGAAGCCGAAGCCTTGCCGGATATTGCGGAAGCGATATCGGCAACAGAACGCCGCGCAATGATTGCAGAACGCAGCGCCGGTGAGCGATATTTATCAGCCTATATGTCTGACCAAATCGGGCAAAATTTCAGCGCCCGTATTTCCGGCGTGTCGCGCGCCGGATTATTCGTTACCTTGGATGATAGCGGGGCTGACGGCTTGATACCTATTTCACGATTGGGCGATGAACGGTTTTACGCTGATGAAAGCAATATGTTCATGACCGGCGGCACCACCGGCATGGTTTTTCGAATTGGCGAAAGCGTCGAAGTCGAATTGGAAGAAGCAACGCCATTGCAAGGCGGGCTCTTGTTTTCATTGGTTGATGGTGGCACATATGGCGGCAAGCCCAAACGTGGGCCGAAAAAGCGCGGTGCTTTGCGTCGCGGCGGCCCGAAACGCCCAAGAGGAAGACGCTCTCGATGACCATTGAAAACCTGCTTATGGAAGAACGCAGCAAAGGCAGTGCGATTTGGAAAGGCATGCGCAAGCAATGCCCACAATGCGGTGGCAAAACGCTTTTCAGCAAATATCTGACGGTCAGCGATAGCTGCACTTCTTGCGGCTTGGATTTATCCGGCCATGAAGCCGATGACGCGCCGCCCTATTTCACCATTTTCATTGTCGGCCATGTGATTATTCCGGTCGCGCTGATTGTTGAGCGGCTGTATACGCCACCGCTTTATATCCATGCGATTATTTTTTGCATTTTGTCGGTTCTGGTCAGCATGATTTCCTTGCCGATTGTTAAGGGCGGTGTGGTCGGCCTGCAATGGGCGCTGCGCATGCATGGCTTTGCACCCGAAGATGAAGGCGAGAGTAAAGATGAGTAAATACGGCACCACCCCTGCAAGTCCGGGGGAATATCGCGACGAAAGCGCCAAAGCGGTGCGCCCGAAAGAGGCGGCGACATTGATTGTTGTGCGGCAAGCCAAACAACCGAAAATACTGATGGGCAAACGCGCGGCGACGCATAAATTCATGCCGAATAAATTCGTCTTTCCGGGCGGACGCCTCGACCTGATTGACCAGCGTTTAAGCGTGCCGAAAAGCCTCAGCACGCCGGTGATGCAACGATTGCGCAAAGATATTCGCAAAGACGTATCGGACAATAAATTGCGCGGCTTGGCATTGGCAGCCATTCGCGAAACCTATGAAGAGACCGGCCTGATTATCGGTCGGCAAACCGAAAAGCAGATGAAAACAAGCGATAAGGTTTGGCAAAGCTATTTTGACCATGGCGTTGAACCGCCGCTGGACCAAATGGATTTCATCGCCCGTGCGGTGACGCCGACCTATCGGACGCGGCGTTTCGATACGCGCTTCTTTATGGTGTATGATGAATTTATTCATACCGACCCCGAAGAAATGGCCAAAGCCAGTGGTGAATTGCTGGATTTGCATTGGCTGACCCTGCCTGCTGCCCGCAAGCTTGACCTACCGGCCATCACCCGTTCAGTGATTGATATGGTGGAAGCGCGGATGCAATTTGACCGTAAACTGCAGTTGAAAAAACCCGCACCCTATGTGCGATTTGTCGACGGCAAGCCGCTGATAACAGAACTTTAATGTGGCACGCGCCTGCCGCTTGACAAGTGGCGGGAAATGCCTATTTTCACCGCCACGCGCAAAGGGCGCACAAGATTCAAGGATTTGACCGATGGCAAAACCAACTACCGTTAAAATCAAGCTGGAAAGCACAGCCGGCACAGGTTTTTATTATGTAACCAAGAAAAATGCCCGCACCATGACCGAGAAAATGGTCGTGCGGAAATATGATCCGGTTGCCCGTAAACACGTGGAATTTAAAGAAAACAAAATCAAGTAAAGCGGCTTGATGATGTTCTCAAAAAGGCGTCCGATGGGCGCCTTTTTTATTGCTCTATTGTTCTTTGCCGCAAACAACATAATTATCACCTCATGCAGACCGATGAAGCTGAAATTCTGGCCTTAAAGGCCCTTTCCTATCTGGCCGATTTGGACGAGATGATGGACCGCTTTGCTGCGCTCTCCGGCATGGGCCCCGGCGATATTTTGGAGCGCGCGCAAGACCCTGAAATGCTGGCCGGTGTGTTGGACTTTTTTTTGTTTGATGAGGCGCTGCTGACCGAATTTTGCGAAGCGCATGAGATAAATCCTGAACATCCGGCACAGGCGCGTGCGGCCCTGCCCGGCGGCGACCTGCCACACTGGACCTGATGAGATAAGCGAGACGCGTATGAGTAAGATTGAAACGGAAATTATGAGCCAATTGGAAGCACTGCAGCTTGACCCATCACGGCCGCTGATTATCAGTGATGCCGATGAAGTGCTTTTGAAATTCATGCAACGGGTGGAGGTTTATCTCGACAGCATTGGGCTTTGGATTGACCTGCAAAATTTTGGCCTGACCAATAATATCAAATCGAAACAAACCAATGAGCCGGTAAAAATTCCCAGTCTGATTGATGATTTCTTCGCCGCCGAGACGCCGAATATAGACGCAGCCGATGGCGCCGCCGCCTCGCTCAAATCGCTGTCTGAAAAAGCGCAAATTATGGTGCTGACCAATTTACCGGCAGCACATAAGCAGGCGCGTATCGATAATTTAAAAGGCCATGACATGGATTATCCGGTGGTCGTCAATAGCGGGCTTAAAGGCCCGGCGGTAAAATGGCTGGCGGATAAAATTGACGGGCCGGTTTTCTTTCTCGACGACATACCCCACAATGTAAATTCGGTCGCGGAAGATGCGCCGGATGTGCATTGCATCCATTTTATTGCTGACACGCGGCTGCAAAAACTGATTGATAAAGCCGATGGGGCCACTGCCCGTTTTGATACATGGGCCGAAACACATGACTGGATCGCCGCAAAAATCGACGCCCATTAGTGACACGCTAACCGCGTTATGTCGCGATTGCCTGCATTTTGAAACCGTTGACGCGCAGACGCTGCGCTGCCCTGCATGCAATTCGCCCCGCTTGGTGAAACATGACGAGCTTATGCAGCTTGGTGTGGCGCATCTTGATTGCGATGCATTTTATGCGGCGGTTGAAAAACGCGACAACCCTGAATTGAACGATAAGCCGGTGATTATCGGTGGCGGGCGGCGCGGCGTGGTTTCCACTTGCTGCTATATTGCGCGCATTCATGGCGTCCATTCGGCTATGCCAATGTTTAAGGCGACCAAGGCCTGCCCTGATGCGGTTATCATTAAACCGGATATGGAAAAATATGCCCGTGTCGGGCGTGAAGTGCGCGAACTGATGCGGGAGTTAACCCCATTGGTGGAGCCGCTATCGATTGATGAAGCGTTTATGGATTTGCGCGGCACTGAGCGGTTGCATGGCGGCGTGGCAGCGCAGAGCTTGGTGAAACTGACCAATCGCATTGAGCGAGATATCGGCATCACCGTCTCTATCGGCCTCAGTCACAATAAGTTTCTGGCCAAGCTGGCTTCTGATTTAAACAAGCCGCGCGGTTTCTCAATCATTGGTGCGGCGGAAACCGAGCGCTTTCTGGCGACGCTTCCGGTCAGTGCGATTTGGGGGGTCGGCAAGGCGATGCAAGCGCGTCTCGCCCGCGACGGTATTCGGCATGTGGCGCAATTACAAAAAATGGATGAGGTCGATTTGGCGCGCCGCTATGACTCTATGGGCCTAAGATTGGCGCGCCTGGCCCGCGGCCAAGATAACCGCAAAATCATCCCCAGTGCAGCGGCCAAATCAATATCCAGCGAAGATTTGAACGATGCCAAAGCATTGGAGAAGCACCTCTGGCGATTGGCCGAGAAAACCGCCAAACGTTGCAAAACCAAAGGCGTGGCCGGCAAAACCGTGGTGTTGAAAATGAAAGCCGATAGGCTGTCATCTCTCAGCCGCAACGCCACCCTGCCCGATCCGACCCAATTGGCCGATGTGATGTTTGAAAAAGGCAAGCAGATGATGCAGCAAGTACTGGCCGAACATCCGGGGCAAAAGTTTCGGCTTATCGGCATTGGCGTATCGGGGCTGGTCGATGATATGCTGGCTGACCCAATGGACTTGGCCGACCCTGACAAATCGCGACGCAAAGCCGCCGAACAAGCGATGGACAGCCTGCGCGACAAGTTCGGTGATGGCAGCATTAAAAAGGGGCGCAGCCTATAATGTCGATAATGTCGCGTTAGCTTCCGGCGCGCTTTGCCCTAAATATATGAGAGAGACAAATGAGCACGATTGACACAATTTTGGACCAGCAAGGCCTGGAGCTGCCGGAGGCGAAAGCCCCTTTGGGCGCTTATGTGCCTTATGTGCAGAGCGGCAATTTATTGATGATTTCGGGACAAGGGCCGATTGGCGCGAGCGGTGCCACCGTCACCGGTCAATTGGGCAATGGGCTTGAGATTGAAGACGGCACGCGGGCGGCGCAAATGGCCGGTCTTAATATTGTCGCGCAATTGAAAGCGGCGCTGGACGGCGATTTCGACCGATTGGTGCGAATTGTGCGGCTGAACGGTTTTGTCAATTCAACGCCTGAATTTACCCATCATCCGGCGGTGATAAACGGCGCATCAGAGCTGATGCACGATTTATTCGGCGCGCGCGGCGTGCATACACGCATTGCTGTGGGCGTCGCCAGCCTGCCGATGAATTGGGCGGTTGAAATTGATGCCGCCATTGAGGTTGCCGAATGAGCGATGCGGCGTCTGTGCAGCTGAAAGTTGTCTCAAGTCTTAGTGCCGTGGCGGCGGAAGATTGGGATGCCTGCGCCAATCCGCCGAGCCAAACTTACAATCCGTTTTTGCGGCATGCGTTTTTACTGGCCTTGGAAGAAAGCGGTTCGGCTGTCTCTGAAACCGGTTGGTTGGGCCAGCATTTAGTGTTGGAAGATGCCGACGGCGCCGTGCAAGCAGTGATGCCGCTATATTTAAAGAACCACAGCCAAGGCGAATATATTTTCGATTATGGCTGGGCCGATGCGTTTCATCGTGCCGGTGGCAATTATTATCCGAAGCTATTATGCGCCGTGCCGTTTACCCCGGCCGGTGGACGTCGTTTGCTGGTGCGTGACGGGCCAAATGCGGCGGGTTATGAGACCAGCCTGCTGGCCGGTAGCCTGACCCTACTCGACAAGCTGCAATCATCTTCGCTGCATATTAATTTTCTGCCCGAAGACAGCTGGCAGCAGCTTGGCCAAAAAGGGTTTTTGCAGCGCACCGACCAGCAATTTCATTGGATGAATGATGGCTATCGCAGCTTTGATGAGTTTCTCGATGCGCTGGCCTCTCGCAAGCGAAAGAATTTGCGCAAAGAGCGCGCCAAAGCTCTGGAAAACGGCATTGAAGTGGAATGGCTGACCGGCAGTGATTTAACCGAAGAGCATTGGGATGCGTTTTTTCATTTCTATATTGATACCGGCCAGCGCAAATGGGGCACCCCCTATTTGACGCGCAGTTTCTTTTCGCAAATCAATGACGCCATGGCCGATGATATTTTATTGGTGATGGCCAAACGCGACGGCCATTACATTGCAGGCGCGTTGAACTTTATCGGTGGCGATACGCTGTTTGGGCGCAATTGGGGTTGCATTGAAGATCACCCGTTTTTGCATTTTGAGCTTTGCTATTACCAAGCAATTGATTTCGCCATTTCACGCGGCCTCAAACGGGTTGAGGCGGGCGCACAAGGCACGCATAAGCTAGCGCGTGGATATGTGCCGCATCGCACCTATTCTGCCCATTACATAGCGCATGAGGGGCTGCGAGAGGCGGTCGGCAACTATCTTGAAAGCGAACGGCAATATGTGGACAATGATATTGCCGTTTTGAGCAATCACACGCCGTTTAAAAAAGGCGCATTGGGGGAAGCAGAGAATGATTAGACTGGACGATGTTTACGACGAGAATAATATTTTCGCCAAAATACTGCGTGGCGAGATACCCAATATCACGCTTTATGAAGACGAAAAAACGCTGGCCTTTATGGATATCATGCCGCAAGCGGAAGGCCATTGCTTGGTCATTCCAAAAGAACCGGCGGTAACATTCCTCGATTTATCGCAAGAGGCTGCGGCAGCGGTGATGGCGACAGCCGGCAAAGTTGCGCCGGCTGTGGTTAAGGCGCTGAATGCGCCGGGCTTTATGATGGTGCAGCTAAACAGTTCTGCCGCCGGTCAAACCGTGCCGCATTACCATATGCATATTTTGCCACGCCATGACGGGCTGGAATTGAAATTCCATGCGCGTGAGCCGGAAGATATGGCAGTGCTGACGGCCGTGGCAGAAAAAATCCGCGCCGCATTATAAGGCAAATATAAAGCTTAATTGACTTTCTCAGACGGCTTGCTGGACTTCTTGCCCGGCTTATCGTCCTTATATTTGAAAGTCAGCTTCTTATCCTTATCCAAATCGACAATCACCAAACCGCCGCCTTTCAGCTGGCCGAACAGCAATTCGTCAGCCAGAGGCTTTTTGATGTTTTCCTGAATGATGCGGGCCATGGGCCGCGCGCCCATTTGCATGTCATAGCCTTCATCCACCAGCCAATCCATGGCCTTTTTGGACACTTCAATAATCACATTGCGGTCTGAAAGCTGCATTTCCAATTCGAGAATAAACTTCTCAACCACGCGCACCACAACTTCCGGCGGCAGGTTGGCAAACGGCACCACTGAGTCCAGACGATTACGGAATTCCGGCGTAAACATCCGGTTGATGGCTTCGGTATCCTCACCTTCACGGCGCACACGGCCAAAGCCAATCGGCTCTTTCGCCATATCCGACGCACCGGCATTGGTGGTCATAATCAAAATGACATTGCGGAAATCAACCTTGCGCCCATTGGCATCGGTCAAGCTGCCATGGTCCATGACCTGCAACAGCACATTGAACAAATCAGGATGCGCCTTCTCAATCTCGTCAAGCAGCAGCACGCAATGCGGGTTTTGGTCAATGCCATCGGTCAGCAGGCCGCCTTGGTCGTAGCCGACATAGCCGGGAGGCGCACCCAATAGCCGCGAGACGGTATGGCGTTCCATATATTCCGACATATCAAAGCGCAGCAATTCAACGCCCATGGCAGACGCCAATTGTCGTGCCACTTCGGTTTTGCCGACACCGGTCGGGCCGGAGAACAGATAACTGCCAATCGGCTTTTCAGGCTCGCGCAATCCGGCGCGTGACAATTTGATGGACGCGGCCAATTGGGCGATTGCATCATCTTGACCGAATACCACCCGCTTCAGCGTCACATCGAGACCTTTCAGCTTCTCCGTATCGTCTTTCGAAACGGTTTTTGGCGGTATCCGCGCCATCGTCGCAATGGTTGCCTCAATGTCTTTCACGCTGACGGTCTTTTTGCGTTTCGAAGGTGGCAGCAACATTTGCGATGCGCCGACCTCGTCAATCACATCAATCGCCTTATCCGGCAATTTGCGGTCCGCCATATAACGCGACGACAACTCAACCGCCGCCTTCAGCGCATCATTCGTATAACGAATGGCGTGGAAGTCTTCGAAATAGGTTTTCAGACCCTGCAGAATTTTAATCGTATCCGGCACGCTCGGCTCATTTACATCAATCTTTTGGAAGCGACGGGCCAAAGCGCGGTCTTTCTCAAAATGCTGGCGAAACTCTTTGTAAGTGGTTGACCCCATGCACCGCAAACCACCGCTTTGCAACGCCGGTTTCAGCAAATTGGACGCATCCATCGCCCCGCCCGATGTCGCACCGGCACCGATAACGGTATGAATTTCATCAATGAAAAGAACCGCTTCCGGCATATCCTCAAGCTCGGACATAACCTGCTTCAAGCGTTCTTCAAAGTCGCCGCGATAGCGCGTACCGGCCAGCAGCACGCCCATATCCAGCGAGTA